>JBIPLL010000015.1:0-14469 GCA_044368425.1 Beijerinckiaceae bacterium | reverse complement strand
GGGATGGAGAGCTTTGCCGGTTCGTTTCCGCACATGCTCTCGGGCGGAGAACAACAGCGCGTGGCCCTTGCGCGCGCGGTCGCGCCGCGCCCGGGCATCATCCTCATGGACGAGCCGTTCTCCAATCTGGACCAGCGGCTGCGCGAGGAAGTCCGGGATGAAACCCTCGCCCTGATGCGCGAAACGGGGGCGACTGCCATCGTGGTGACGCATGATCCCGAGGAAGCGATGCGCATCGCCGACCGGATCGTGCTGATGCGCCGCGGGAAGATCGTGCAAAGTGGCACCGGCGAGACGCTGTACCGCGCGCCGGCTGATCTGTTCACCGCACGGTTTTTTTGCGATTTCAACGAGTTGCAAGGTGTCGTCAAGGGCGGGCAGGTCGCGACGCCGCTTGGCCTGTTTCCTGCGCCCGGGCTCGGGGAGGCCACGACCGCTATTGTCTGTGTGCGGCCGGAATCGATCCGCCTGGCGCCGGCGGGTTTTTGCATGCCCGGCCGGGTCATGGCGCTGCGCTGCATCGGCATGGCGGATATCCTGCACCTTGCAACCCCGGGGCTTGAAAAGCCGGTCGTCGCGCGCGTGCGTTGTGCGCCGGGACCAATCGACATGAGACCCGGTTCCGATGTCGGGATCGACATTATCCGGGACGAGGTCCTTGTGTTCCCGGGTGTCGATGCCTAGTTTGCCCGGAAAGAGAGGGGCGGCAGGGATCGTCCCACCATCGTTCAGGAGAGTTCCATGGGTGGCGCCAGCATTTGGCATTGGATCGTTGTCGGCGTGATCGTGCTGCTCCTGTTCGGGCGCGGCAAGATTTCGGAAATGATGGGCGACGTGGCGAAGGGCATCAAGGCCTTCAAGAAGGGCATGTCGGAGGACGAGGCTGCTGCGGCTGCCGCACAGACGCCCGCCGCCGCCGAGCCGCCGCGTCCGCTGGATCATCAGGCAGGACAGGCCGCTGCCCGCCCTGCCGAAGTTGGCGAGCGCAAGCCCGGCTGACGACCGGCTGCGATCCTGCACCCGCAGGATCGCCCAACGCGGGCACAGATACGCGATGTTCGATATCGGCTGGAGCGAGCTTCTGCTCATCGGCGCCGTGGCGCTTGTCGTCATCGGTCCCAAGGACCTGCCGAAGGCGCTGCGCGCGATCGGACAGGCCACGTCGAAGATTCGGCAGATGGCTTCCGAGTTTCAGGGCCAGTTCAACGAGGCGATGCGCGAGGCTGAGCTCGATACGATCAAGCGCGACATTCAGGGAATGGCCGATACCGCGAAATCAGCCACTGATTTCAGCTTCAATCCTGTGGAGACGGCGCGCAACGAGATCAAGTCCGCGATCGAGGGCAAACCCGCATCTGCCACCGCGAGCTCTCTGGAGCCCGATGACGGCACGATTGCCGGGCTCATTGACGCGCAGGTGCCGCCGCCGCCGCTGCCTGGTCCGCCGCTTGACCTGAAGCCGCCAGCGCAACTCGCGACTGGCTTCGAGGCACTCGACGCGCCCGCGCCGACAACGACCGAAGCCCAGCCCGCCGTGAGCGTGGATGCAGCGCAGGGCCCGTCCGGGTCCAAGGGAGGCCCGGCATGAGCGAGGATGAAATCGACGCCTCGCGCGCCCCCCTGATCGACCACCTGATCGAGCTGCGTTCGCGGCTGATCAAGTCGATGATCGCCTTTGTTTTGACGTTCTTCGTGTGCTTTGCCTTCGCCAAGCACATCTACAACATCCTCGTCTGGCCCTTCGTGGGCGTGGTGGGCGCGGCGAATGCCAAGCTGATTGCGACGCATTTCCTCGAACAGCTCCTGACCAACATCAAGCTCAGCGTCTTCGGCGCGGCGTTCCTGTCCTTTCCGATCGTGGCGACGCAGATCTACAAGTTCGTGGCGCCCGGGCTGTACAAGAACGAGCGAAATGCCTTCCTGCCCTATCTGATCGCGACACCCGTTCTGTTCGTGCTGGGCGCGGCGGTCGTCTATTTCATCGCGATGCCGCTGCTGATCACCTTCTCGGTGAGCCTGCAGCAGGTCGGCGTCGAGGGGCAGGCGGAGATCGCGCTCCTGCCGAAGGTCAGCGAGTATCTGTCGCTGATCATGACGCTGATCTTCGCCTTCGGCATCGCCTTCCAGCTGCCGGTGATCCTGACGCTGCTCGGTCACGCTGGCTTCATCGATGCGAAGTTCCTCGTCGAAAAGCGGCGCTATGCCATCGTGGCGGTCTTCGTCATCGCCGCCGTGCTGACGCCGCCGGATGTGATCAGCCAGCTCGCGCTTGCCTTGCCGATGCTCGTTCTTTACGAGGCGTCCATCTACTCCGTCCGTTTCGTGGAGAAGAAGCGCGCCGCGCAGCAGGCGGCGGAAGCCGCCGGCAGCTAGGACGGCATTGCCGCTGGTTTCAGGCTGGCCGGCAGGCGCGCAAGGACAAGCCGCCGGGGACGCCTGACATGCATGATATCCGCCTGATCCGTGACAATCCGGACGCCTTCGATGCGGGTTTGCGCCGCCGGGGGCTGGAGCCGCTTGCTTCCGATCTGATCGGGCTCGACGAGCGGCGCCGCTCTGCGGTTGCCGCCCTTCAGGTCACGCAGGAGCGGCGCAACGCGCTGTCGAAGGAGATCGGCCAGGCGATGGCCGCGAAGGATCCGGCCCGCGCCGAGGCATTGAAGGCTGAGGTGGCCTCGCTCAAGGATGCGATGCCGGCGCTCGAACAGGCGATGACGGAAGCCGATCGCGCGCTTGCTGACGCGCTTGCGACAATCCCCAACACGCCGCTGCCGGACGTACCGCAGGGAACATACGAAACCGGAAATGTCGTCTATCGCGAGCACGGCGAGAAGCCTGCGGTCACAGACCCCGCGCGCCAGCATTTCGAACTTGGCGAGGCGATGGGCCTCATGGATTTCGAGACGGCGGCGAAGCTGTCGGGTGCAAGATTCACGGTGCTCAAGGGCCAGCTTGCTCGGCTCGAGCGCGCCATCGGGCAGTTCATGATCGATCTGCACACCACCGAGCACGGCTATAGCGAAGCCAGCGTTCCGCTGCTGGTGAAGTCGCCTGCGGTCTACGGTGTCGGCCAGTTGCCGAAGTTCGAGGCTGATCTGTTTCGCGCCAACGACGATTTCTGGCTGATCTCCACAGCCGAAGTCTCGCTCACCAATTTCGTGCGCGAGAGCATCGTGCCCGAAGCGGAGCTGCCGATGCGGCTGACTGCGCTCACCCCCTGTTTCCGCTCGGAGGCGGGGGCGGCCGGGCGCGATACGCGCGGTATGCTGCGCCAGCACCAGTTCTGGAAATGCGAGCTTGTCTCGATCACGACGCCCGAGCGCTCGAACGAGGAGCATGAGCGCATGCTCTCCTGCGCCGAGGCCGTGCTCCAGAAGCTTGGCCTGCATTACCGTGTGATGACCTTGTGCACCGGCGACATGGGCTTCGCCTCGGCCAAGACCTATGACATCGAGGTCTGGCTGCCGGGGCAGGGGGCCTATCGCGAGATTTCCTCCTGCTCGACCTGCACGGACTTCCAGGCCCGGCGCATGAATGCGCGCTACAGGCCGAAGGAGGGCGGCCCCGCCTTCGTGCATACGCTCAACGGGTCCGGCGTCGCTGTGGGACGCGCGCTGATCGCGGTGCTGGAGAACTACCAGAATCCCGACGGATCGGTCACGGTGCCTGAGGTACTGCGTCCCTATATGGGCGGGCTGACCCGGATCGAAAAGGCGAGCTGATGCGCATCCTCCTGACCAATGACGACGGCATCCATGCACCCGGACTCAAGGTGCTGGAGGAGATCGCGCGCCAATTGTCCGACGATATCTGGATCATCGCGCCCGAGACCGACCAGAGCGGCGTATCGCATTCGCTGTCGCTGAACGATCCCTTGCGCCTGCGCGAGATCTCGCCGCGCCATTTCGCCGTGAAGGGCACGCCGACCGATTGCGTCATCATGGGTGTCCGGCACCTGATGCGCGAGCATCGGCCCGATCTCGTGCTGTCGGGTGTCAATCGCGGCCAGAATGTCGCGGAGGACGTGACCTATTCGGGCACGATCGCGGCGGCCATGGAGGGGACGATCCTCGGCGTCCCGTCGATTGCGCTGAGCCAGGCCTATGGCCGGGGGCTGCCTTCCGGAATCCCGTGGGATTGCGCGCGCCAGCACGGGGCGAGTGCTGTCAGGAAGGTGATCGAGGCGGGCATTCCGAAGGGGATCGTCGTTAATCTCAACTTCCCGGCCTGCGATCCCTCGGAGGTCGCGGGCTATGGCGTCGGCCATCAGGGCCAGCGCGACCAGGCGCTCCTGTCCATCGACGCACGGCATGACGGACGCGGCAATCCCTATTACTGGGTCGCCTTCGCGCGAGAGAAGTCGACCATCCATCCCGGAACCGACCTTGACGCGCTGGCGCACAACCGGATCGCGGTGACTCCGCTGCGTCTCGATCTGACCGACCGCCCGACGCTGACGCGCTATGCCGAATTCTTCGGCTGAACCCGACATCCTCTCCCATCCCGGCGCGCCGCTCGACCTGATTGGCACGGCGCCGGAAGCGCGCGTGTCCTTCCTGCTCGCCTTGCGGGCGCGGGGCGTGCGCCATACCGGCCTGCTGCGGGCGATGGAAGGCATTCCACGCCGCATCTTCGCGCCGCCGCGCTGCGGCGACCTCGCCAATGCGGACATGTCGCTGCCCTTGCCCTGCGGCCAGACGATGCTGGCCCCCGTCACCATCGCGCTGCTGATCGAGACCCTTGCGCCGGAGGACGGCCAAAGCGTGCTTGAGATCGGGACGGGATCGGGCTACAGCGCCGCGCTGCTGGGGCGCCTGGCAGGCCGTGTCGTCAGCGTCGAGCGGTATCGCACGCTCGCCTTGTCGGCTGTGGAGCGGCTGGCGGGAATCGCTGCCGGAAACGTCGAGATCCGCCACGCGGATGGATTCGCCGCTGCTGGTGCGCTTGGACCTTTCGATCGCATTCTTCTCACGGGCAGCGTGCCTGCCATCCCGCCGACGCTGCTGGATGCGCTTGCGCCGGGCGGCCGGATCGCGGCTGTCGTCGGCAGCGGGCCAAAGGCCAGGCTCGTGAGCATCACACGTGAGGAGGCCGGCGAGAGCCGGGTCAATCCGGGGCCGTTCCTGCGCGTGCCGCCGCTGGTGCCGGGTATCGCACGGGCTCTGTGAGTCCGAGCCACGTCCGGATTTTCTGCGCCATCGCAACCGATGCTTAACCTGAATGGCGGATTAATCTTCCCATCACTTCAGGTTGCATGTGGGTGCGTCGATGTCGGGTCGCGTTGGTCTGCCGGGTCACAATGTCGTTCAGCGGCTCGTTGCCGCCAGTCTGCTGGCCGGTTTGACCGCCGCCTGCAGTTCCGAGACGCTTCGCTTCAGCGAAACGCCGTTCTCGAACCCGTTTTCTTCGTCGCAGCGCTATGAGCCGACGACGACGGGCTCGATAGCGCCGGCGCCGATGCCCAGTCCGGGAGTGGTCTCCTCGCCGCTGCCGGCTGTGTCGAGCGCGCCGCTGGCCGCGCCATCCGCGGTTGCGCCCGTCGCCAATGCCACCACGCGCGCTGTCACCGCGTCGCGCACCCCGCTGTCGCCGACCGGTCTCGCCGGTGCCGCAACAGGCTGGACGGCGCAGGGCGGGACGCCCGTGACGCTTGGGGCAGGCGAGACGGTTGCCACGCTCTCGAATCGCTACGGCGTGCCGACACAGGCCATCCTCGCGGCCAATGGCCTCACATCGGTCGGGCAGGCCGTGCCCGGCCAGCAGATCCTGATCCCCGTGTTCAACGGCGCCCGCTCGGCGGCGGCCCCTGCTGCCGCAGCGCCGGTCACCCAGGCGCCGCGTCCGGTCGCGGCCACTCCCGCTCCTGCCCGTGTCGCTCCGCCGGCACAGCCGACGCGTGCAGCCCCGGCCCCGGCGGCCGCAGCCCCGGTTCAACGGACGGCTCGCGTGGCAACGTCACCCCAGCCGGCAGCCCCCGCGCCTGCCAAGCCGGTTGTTGCGGCCAAGCCGGCCTCCCCGGCTCCCGCTGCTCCTGCCAAGGCTGCCGAAGCCAAGCCTGCGCCTCGCACAGCCGCAGCGTCCACCAGTTCCGCGCCCGCCAAGCCGGCGCCCGCCGCTGCCGTGGCTGCCAAGCCTGCCGAGGCAAAGCCTGCTCCGGTGGCTGCCGAGACAAAGCCTGCTCCTGCCGCCGAGACAAAGACGGCTGCGGCTGCGAATCCGGCTCCCGAGGACAACACGTCGAGCATTGCCCGCTCCAATGCCGAATTCCGCTGGCCGGCGCGCGGGCGCGTCATCCAGGGCTTCTCGGGCCGTGGCGGCAGCGAGGGCATCAATATCGCGCTGCCTGAGGGCACGCCTATCAAGGCCGCCGAAGGCGGTACGGTTGCCTATGCGGGCAGCGAGCTGAAGGGTTATGGCAATCTCGTGCTCATCCGGCACGATAACGGCTTTGTCTCTGCCTATGCGCATAACAGCGAGCTTGCCGTGAAGCGGGGCGAGCGGGTCACGCGGGGGCAGACCATCGCGAAGTCCGGCCAGACCGGCAACGTGACGACGCCGCAGCTTCACTTCGAACTGCGCAAGGGCTCGACCCCGGTCGATCCGATGCAGCATCTCTCTGGACTCTGATCCATAAAAGAAACCCGCCGAGACGATCGGCGGGCTTCTCATGTGTCAGACATGTCACTGTGTCAGGCATTCGCTGTGGCAAAATTGGCGGGGAGACCCGCCATTTTCTTTTGTTACCCGTCGATGGCGCGTCCCATCCGGCCGGCGAGATCCTGGATGAATTGCCAGGCGGTGCGGCCCGACCGATAGCCGCGCGTCGTCGCCCATTCGAGTGCCTGTGCGCGCAGGTCCTCGGCTGGCACATCGAGGCCCAGATGCGCCGCATAGGCGCCGACCATGGCGAGATACTCGTCCTGGCTGCACTTGTGAAAGCCGAGCCAGAGGCCGAATCGGTCGGAGAGCGAAACCTTTTCCTCGACCGCCTCGCCGGGATTGATCGCCGTCGAGCGCTCGTTTTCCATCATGTCGCGCGGCAGCAGATGGCGGCGGTTCGACGTCGCATATAAAATCACATTGGCCGGGCGCCCCTCGATCCCGCCTTCCAGTGCCGCCTTGAGCGACTTGTAGGACGTGTCGCCGCTGTCGAAGGACAGGTCGTCGCAGAAGACGATGACGCGGTGAGGGTCCGTGCGCAGCAATGCCATCAGGTCCGGGAGGCTCTCGATGTCCTCGCGATGGATCTCGATCAGCTTGAGCGGCAGCGTTCCGGCGGGGCGTCCTGCATTGATCGAGGCGTGGACCGCCTTGACCAGCGAGGACTTGCCCATGCCGCGCGCACCCCACAGCAGCGCGTTGTTGGCTGGCAATCCCCGCGCGAAACGGCTCGTGTTGTCGACAAGAATGTCTCGCACCCGGTCGATCCCCTGCAAGAGAACGATATCGACCCGGTTGACGCGCGGCACGGCGACAAGCGACCGGCCCCGCGGATGCCAGACAAAGGCGTCGGCCCCGGTCATGTCGACCGGCCCCGGCGCCGGGCCGGCGTTACGTTCGAGGGCAATCGCGATCCTCTCAAGGAGCTGATCGAGGCGGGTGGACGGGTCGGCGGCAGGCACTGACATCGCATTCCTCACGGCGAGGGGCTTCCAACGGCTCGTCCGGGTCATTAGATGGTCATTGCGGCGGGGTCCATGGCGTTGCTTTCGCAATGCCGGTGGCTATAGTCCGCGCGACTTTCAAACGATGCACCGTCGCGGCAGCCGCGACCGACGCCAAGGAGCCACCCACGTGATCACGCCGGCTTTCGCCCAGGCCAGCGGCGCCCCCGCAGGCGGAGACATCCTGCTGCAACTGGCGCCCTTCATCCTGATATTCATCATCATGTGGTTCCTGATCATCCGGCCGCAGCAGCGCCGCGTGAAGCAGCACCAGGAGATGATCAAGGCCCTTCGCCGTGGCGATGTCATCGTCACGACAGGCGGCCTCATCGGCAAGATCACCAAGGTCTTTGACGAGGGCGGCGAGATCGAGGTCGAAATCGCCGAGAACGTGCGGGTGCGGGTGATCCGTGCCACCGTCTCCGAGGTGCGGACCAAGTCGGAGCCTGCGAAGGCCTGACCTTCTCTCCGGCGTTGGCATCGGGCCCGCGCCGCTCTTCATTTCGCCGCGATCCGCCGGCTTTCGCCAGCGGATCCAGGGGCAGGAACATCAACGCATGCTGCGTTTCTCGCGATTCAAGGTCACCTGGATCCTGCTGCTGTGCGTGGCGGCGGTTATCGTGACCATTCCGAGCCTGATGACGGCGGATGCCCGGCGCGCGATGGTGCAGAATGCGCCGGCCTTCGTGCCGGGCTGGCTCCTGCCGCAGCGGGCGATCGTCCTTGGTCTCGACCTGCAGGGCGGCAGCCACGTCCTGCTGGAGGTCGATACCAACGATCTTGTCCGCTCCATGGTGACGACGCTGCGCGACGACGTGCGGCGCGTGCTGCGAGAGGCGCGCGTTGCGCCACAGGGTGGCATCGGCACCCTGGTGCGTGGCGTGCAGGTGCGCGTGCCGAACGTGGCGGAGCGCGAGCGCGTGCTGCCGCGCCTGCGCGAATTGTCGGTGCCTGTCGGCGGCAATGCGCTTGTCGGCGCGACGGGCAACCGCGTCATCGAGGTCAATGAACTTCCCGACGGGCTCATCCAGCTCGTCTACAGCGAGCCGGGTGTTCAGGAACGCGTCCGTCGCGCCATCGACCAGGCCATCGAGGTTCTTCGCCGCCGCGTCGATGCGCTGGGGACGACGGAGCCCAATATCCAGCGGCAGGGTGCGGATCGTATTCTCGTGCAGGTGCCGGGCCTTCAGAATCCCGAGCGTCTCAAGGAAATTCTTGGGCGGACGGCCAAGCTTCAGTTCCGCATGGTCGCGGAGGTGGGCGGCTCCAATGCCGAGGTCGAGGATCTGCCGTCGCGCGAATCTCCCGGGACGACGCTGCCTGTCGAGCGGCGCATCATCGTCGAGGGCGAGGACCTGACGGATGCCCAGCCGACCTTCGACTCGCGCACCGCCGAGCCGATCGTGAATTTCCGCTTCAATGTCCGCGGCGCCCAGCGTTTCGGTCAGGCAACCTCCGAAAATGTCGGCCGGGCGCTTGCCATCGTGCTCGATAACGAAGTGATCTCAGCGCCGCGCATCCAGACGGCGATCACGGGCGGCTCGGGCCAGATCTCGGGTCGGTTCACGGTCGAGGCGGCCAATAATCTCGCGATCCTGCTGCGCGCCGGTGCATTGCCCGCCAAGCTGACGGTGGTCGAGGAGCGCGTCGTCGGGCCGGGGCTCGGCCAGGACTCGATCGAGGCCGGCAAGCTTGCATCCTATGTGGCAAGTGCCCTCGTCATGGCCTTCATGGTGTTGAGCTACGGGCTGTTCGGCCTGTTCGCCAACATCGCGCTCACGATCCACGTCCTGTTCATCTTCGCTCTGATGTCGCTCATGGGGGCGACGCTGACACTGCCCGGCATTGCCGGCATCGTCCTCACCATTGGCACGGCGGTTGATGCGAACGTGCTGATCTATGAGCGCATCCGCGAGGAGTCGAAGCTCGGACGTTCTGTCGTCTCGGCGCTCGAGGCCGGCTTCAATCGTGCCTTTGCCACGATCATCGATTCGAACGTCACCATGTTCATCGCGGCCGCCATCCTCTTCTTCCTCGGCTCGGGACCGGTGCGCGGCTTCGCCCTCACCATGATCCTTGGCATCATCACGACGATCATTACCGCCGTCACGATGACGAGAATGATGATTGCGCTCTGGTATCGGTGGGGCAAACCCACGCGGATCCCGATCTAAGGCGAGGACAGGTCATGAAAAAGCTTCGCCTTATTCCGGACGATACCCGTTTTGGCTTCATGCGCTTCCGGCGCTGGAGCTATCCGTTCTCCGCCTTCCTCTCGATTCTGACGATCGTGCTGTTCTTCACGGTCGGGCTTAATTTCGGCATCGACTTCACCGGCGGAACCCTGATCGAGATGCAGGCGAAATCCGCGCGCGTGGACGCGAGTCAGGTTCGCACGACGATGGCGCAACTGGTCGAGGGCGACGTCGAGGTGCAGGAATTCGGCACGCAGGGCGGTGTGTCCGTGCGCTTCGGCCTCCAGCCGGGCGGCGAGCAGGGCCAGCAGGCTGCGATTGCAAAGATCCGTGGCGCTTTCGAGCAGAACTACGAGTTCCGCAGGACGGAAGTCGTGGGTCCGCGCGTCTCGGGCGAGCTGGTGCAGGCGGGCACGCTCGGCATCGTGCTGTCGGTCCTGGCCGTGCTCGTCTATCTCTGGATCCGGTTCGAGTGGCAGTTCGCGCTTGGCGCGGTCATCGCCACGCTGCACGACCTCGTTCTGACGGTCGGCTTCTATGCGATCACCGGTCTCGAATTCAACATGACGTCGACGGCTGCGATTCTGACCATCGTCGGGTTCTCGCTGAACGACACGGTCGTCGTGTTCGATCGAATCCGGGAATTGCTACGCAAATACAAGCGCTTGCCGCTTGAGGAGCTGATCGATCTCGCGATCAACACGACTCTGTCGCGCACAATCGTCACGGCAATGACGACGTTCCTTGCGCTGCTTGCGCTGGTCATGTTCGGCGGATCGGTCATTTCCGGCTTTGCCTGGGCCATGATGTTCGGCGTCGTCGTCGGCACCTACTCGTCGGTGTTCATCGCGGCACCGGTCCTGATCTATCTCGGCCTGAAGGACAGCGCGATGGCGCAGGAAGAGGAGCCGGCAGCGGACACACCGCGAAAGGCGCGCGCCTGACCGTTTGCGGCTGTCTGCCGGCGGCGAGCGCCCTGGTTTCACAAGGGCAGGCTTCAGTCGGCCAGGACAAGGACGTCTCATGTTCCAGGGCTTCGTGCCAGGACGCCACCAGATCGACGCGTTCGGGAATGGCGGCTTTCGTTTCGCCGACATGTCCCATCGCGGCTCGATCCTGGCGCTGCCTTCTGGCGTGCATGCCTGGCGTGTGGCCTCGATCGCGGATGTGACGCTCGCGGATCTCGCACCTGTGCTTGACGAGCGGGACGCCATCGACTTCCTGCTGGTCGGCACCGGCTCGGAACTGCGCGTCCTGCCGGCGGCTGTGCGCGCCGGTCTGAAGGAGGCTGGCATCGGCGTCGAGGTGATGGCGACGGGTGCGGCTGCACGGACCTTCAATGTGGTCGTCAGCGAGGGGCGTCGTGTCGCTGGCGCCTTCGTGGCGGTGCCATGACCTCACCGACCCCGGATGGCGCATCGTCCCATGCCGCCGAATGTGCGGCCCTCGTCCGGGCCCATGACCCTGACCGCTTCTTTGCCGCGCAGTTTGCGCCCGAAGCGCATAGGGACGCGCTTCTTGCCCTCCTTGCCTTCAACCATGAGGTCGCGCGTGTTCGCGATATCGTGCGCGAGCCTCTGCCGGGAGAGGTCCGGCTGCAATGGTGGCGTGACGCGCTGACGGGGCAGGCGCATGGCGATGTCGCCTCGCACCCGGTTGCGTCCAGCCTGAACGCCGCGATTGTGCGCTACAGCTTGCCGCGACAGCCATTGATCGACCTGATCGATGCACGGATCTTCGACCTGTATGACGACCCGATGCCGAGCCTCAACGATCTCGAGGGCTATTGCGGGGAGACGGTTTCGGCCCTGATGCGGCTTTCGATGCTGGTGCTGGCCGATGGCGAGGATCCCGGCGGCAGCGATGCGGCCGGGCATGCGGGGGTCGCCTATGCCATGACAGGCCTGCTGCGTGCCTTGCCTGTCCACGCGGCGCGCGGGCAGGTCTACCTGCCGGGCGACCTGATGCAGAGCCATGGCGTGACGCGGGACGACATCCTCACGGGCCATGCCGGCCCGCCGCTCATGGGCCTGCTTGCCGCCCTGCGGCAGCGGGCCGCCCATCATATGCAGGAGGTCGCGCGGCTCTGGCCGCAGGTGGCGCCAGCGGCGCGTCCGGCTTTGCTGCCGGTTGCGCTCGTTCCCGGCTATCTGGCTGCCCTCGCGCGGAACGACCAGCCCCTGCGGCTGATCGTCGAGGTGCCGCTCTGGCGTCGGCTTTGGGCGCTCTGGCGCTGGTCGCGCCGTTGAGCGCGGGCCGTCAGGCGGCTGGGGCGGTTTGCTGCCCCTCGATGCCGGCAAGCCAGCTTCCGAGATCCTGGCGCGCCCGGGCGCTGAGCGCGCGCTTGCGGGCGATCCCTTTTTCCGGTCCCCGGAGCTTCTTGCCCTCAGGGCTGCGCAGTTCGGTCTCGATCGGCGGAAACAGGCCAAAATTGACGTTCATCGGCTGATAGGACCGCGGCCCCTCGTCGATCGTCTCGACATGTCCACCGGTAATGTGATTGACCAGCGCGCCGAGTGCGGTGGTTGCGGGCGGTAGTGGCAGGACGCGGCCGAGGCGCTCGAAGGCGGCGAGCCGGCCGGCCAGGAGGCCGATCGCGGCGCTCTCGACATAGCCCTCGCAGCCCGTGATCTGCCCTGCAAAGCGCAGGCGCGGCTCAGCTTTCAGGCGCAGGCGTTCGTCCAGCACGCGCGGCGAGTTCAGGTAGGTATTGCGGTGGATGCCGCCCAGGCGCGCGAACTCGGCATTCTGCAAGCCCGGTATCATCCTGAAGATGTGGGCTTGTTCGCCATATTTCAGCTTGGTCTGGAAGCCCGTCATGTTGAAAAGGGTACCGAGCCGGTTGTCCTGCCGCAGCTGGACGACCGCATGGGGCTTGCGGTCCGGCTGGTGGCGATTCGTGAGCCCGACCGGCTTCATCGGTCCCCAGCGCAGCGTTTCACGCCCTCGCTCGGCCATGACCTCGATGGGAAGGCAGCCGTCGAAATAAGGCGTCCCTTCCCATTCCTTGAACTGCGTTTTCTCGGCTGCCAGCAGGGCGTCGATGAAGGCTTCATATTGCTCGCGGTCGAGCGGGCAGTTGATGTAGTCCGCGCCCGTGCCGCCGGGGCCCGCCTTGTCGTAGCGCGACTGGAACCAGGCCTGATCCATGTCGATCGATTCGCGGTGGACGATGGGCGCGATCGCGTCGAAGAATGCGAGTTCCTTCTCCCCGGTCAGCGCGCCGATGGCGGTGGCGAGCGCCGGCGATGTGAGGGGGCCGGTCGCGACGATCACGCTGTCCCAGTGTGCGGGTGGCAACCCGTCGACTTCGCCGCGCGCGATGGTCACGAGGGGATGGGAGACGAGAGCCTGCGTCACAGCCTGCGAGAAGCCGTCCCGGTCGACCGCGAGTGCGCCGCCCGCCGGCACCTGATGTGCGTCGCCCATCCGCATGATGAGCGAGCCCATCCGCCGCATTTCCTGATGCAACAGGCCGACGGCATTGGTGTCGGCATCGTCGGAGCGGAAGGAATTGGAGCAGACAAGCTCTGCCAGTCCGTCCGTCTGGTGAGCATCCGTGCCGCGCACCGGGCGCATCTCGTGCAGAACGACCGGCACGCCGGTCTCGGCGATCTGCCAGGCCGCCTCGGAGCCGGCGAGCCCGCCGCCGATGATATGGACGGGGGCGAAGCCAGTTTGCGGGCCGGCGGAATGTGTCGAACGATCGGTCATGCGCGCGGTTTAAGGGCAGGGCGGCGCAGAGGCAACCGGGGTCACGTTCGCCGGGGCAAGGCGTCACACCTCAAACGCAAAACGCCCGCGACAAGCGGGCGTTGAAGCGATCAGGACGCGGCCTACTGCTGCCGCATCTGGTTGGCGTCAGGCTTACGCAGCGACTGCGTGAGCCCGCGCGACGTTGGCGATATCGAACCGCGAGATGCCGAGGTCAGCCAGTTCGCGGTCGGTCAGACGCGACAATTCGCGGACCGTTTCGCGGTAGCGGAGCCAGGCGCGGATCTTCGCCATGATCATCGTGAGGAACATCTTTTATCTCCTTATTGGGTGACGTTGGCCACCAGTCGTCCGATTTCAGGAACACGCTTCGGGGGGCACGTCTCTCTTACACTGCAGCATATAGGAAGTGCGCCGCAGCAAAAAAAGAGGTAAGGTTACAGATCAGTACTGCGTCCTGCGCATGGCTTGGTCATGTTTCGTTAATCGATCTGCAAATTGAACGCCCGCTGCCCGGCGGGGGCGCCTTATCCGAGGCACGCGCTGTGCTTGCGCGGCCGGGCCCTGCATAAAGGACATGACGGCGCATCATATGATAGCCAATGCAGCATGCCTGTCGGCTATTCCGCTGCGTCAGCGCGTTTCAGCGGACGCCGCCGCAGAACGTCCGCCAGGAAACGTCCCGTATGGCTCGCCGGATTGGCCGCGATATCCTCGGGGGTTCCCTGCGCGACGATCATCCCGCCGCCGTCGCCCCCCTCGGGGCCCATGTCGATGACCCAGTCGGCGGTCTTGATGACCTCGAGATTGTGCTCGATGACCACGACGCTGTTGCCCTGCTCGACGAGCTCGTGCAGCACCTCGAGCAGCTTCGCCACGTCATGGAAATGCAGTCC
>JBIPLL010000048.1:0-10295 GCA_044368425.1 Beijerinckiaceae bacterium | reverse complement strand
TTCGTGCGGGCCGTCGAGGCGCAGGATTCCGGCGAGATTCTCGGCAAGCGGATCGAACTGATCGATCGCGCCGACCGCGAGCGTGCGGCTGCTGCCCGCAATCAGGGGCAGGGCTTCGCGGCCCGCACGGCCGCGATCGCAGCAGGCCAGCGCCGCATTTTCGATGTCGTCGAGCGCCCGCTCGACTCCGGCACCGTGGGCAGCGCCATCGATGTCAGCGAGATCCAGGATGTGCGCGGCGCGATGGAGCGTCAGATGGCTGCCCATACCCGCACCCTGGAAGTGCTCGACACGGCCGTCGCCCAGTTCGACGGTCGCCGCCGCCTTGTCTTCTACAATGCCGCATTCGCCCGGCTCTGGCAGCTCGACACGCCCTGGCTTGACGGCCAGCCGAGCGACGGCGACGTGCTCGACCGGCTGCGCGCCGAACGCCGCCTGCCGGAGCAGGCCAATTTCCGCCAGTGGAAGGACACGCTCCAGAAGGCGTGGCTTGCCAGCGAGACCACGCATACGGCGTGGGATCTGCCCGATGGCCGCTCGTTGCGCGTGGCGATCACGCCCAATCCGCAAGGCGGCGCCACCTGGCTCTTCGACGACATCACGCAATCCCTGCATCTCGAGGCCCGATACAATGCGCTGATGCGCGTGCAGGGAGAGACACTGGATTCGCTGAAGGAAGGCGTCGCCGTGTTCGGCTCCGACGGACGGCTGCGCCTGCACAATCCCGCCTTCGCGGAAATGTGGCAGCTGCCGCGCGCCCTGGTCGATTCCAGCCGGGCCGAGAGCCCCCATATCGACGACATCGCCAATGCCTGCCGCGATCTCGCGCCACAGGCCACAGCCTGGTCGGAAATGAAGGCAACGGTCGTGGGCCTGTTCGATGCCCGCCGCCTGCGCACCCACCGCATCGCGCTGCGTGACGGCCGCGTGCTGGAAGGATCCGTCACGCCGCTGCCCGACGGCGACGCGCTCCTCGCCTTCACCGACGTCACCGCCAATGTGAATGTCGAGAGGGCCCTGACCGAACGCAACGAGGCGCTGGAGCGTGCCGCCCGCCTGCGCAACGACTTCGTGCACCACGTCTCCTATCAGCTGCGCTCGCCCCTCAACACGATCATCGGCTTCTCGCAATTGCTCGGTGACGGCACCAGCGGGCCGCTCAATCCCAAGCAGCGCGAATATGCCGCCCACATTCTCGAATCCTCGTCCGCGCTCTGGGTGATGATCAACGACACGCTCGACCTGGCCAGCATCGATGCCGGCGAGATCGAGCTGGACCTGGCGCCCGTCGACATGCGCGAGGCCGTCGAGGCCGCGACGCGCGGGCTTGCCGACCGGCTCGCCGACACGACGATCCGCGTCGAGACCGATATTCCCGAAGAGATGGGAACCCTGCTTGCCGACGGCCAGCGGCTGCGCCAGATCCTTTTCAACCTGATCTCGAACGCGGTCGGCTTCTCCGAGCCTGGGGCGCGCATTCTTGTCCGGGCGCGCTCGCTCAAGGGCGAGGTGGCCGTCAGCGTCATCGATCAGGGGCGCGGGATCCCGCCCGAGCTGATCGACCAGGTCTTCGACCGCTTCCAGGCCCATCACGGGGGCTCGCGCCATCGTGGCGCCGGAATTGGCCTGTCAATCGTCAAGTCCTTCGTCGAGTTGCATGGCGGCCGCGTGGAGATTGCGTCCACTCCCGGCGAAGGCACGACCGTCACCTGCTACTTCCCCAATCCCGGTCCGGGCGATCGCCTGACCGTCGCTGCCGAGTGAGGCGGGGCGGGCGGCCCGGCCTGCTGTTCCAGGATCGTCCATGATGAGCCCGTCCGCGCCGCAGGCGCTCTGGTCGCTGAAGCTGCCTGACGAGGCAGCGACTGCGCTTCTCGCTGCCGAACTCGCGCCGCTCCTGCGCGCCGGGGACGTGCTGACCCTCAATGGCGGGCTTGGCACCGGCAAGACGGCCTTCGCCCGCGCCCTGGTGCGCGCCATGACCGGCGATCCCGCAACCGAGGTTCCCAGCCCGACCTTCACGCTCGTCCAGACCTACGACACGCCAGCTGGCCCGGTCGTCCATTGCGATCTCTATCGCCTGCACGGGCGCGCCGATCTCGACGCCATCGGCTTCGAGGAAATGACCGAAGGGGCGATCACGCTGGTGGAATGGCCCGAGCGTGCGCCGGACGCCTTCGGCCATGACCGGCTCGACGTGGCCCTGTCGCTCGATCCGGCGGCCAGCGAGGAGGAGCGCCTTGTCACGCTGACCGGCACCGGAAGCTGGCAGCCGCGCCTCGAGCGGCTGCGCGACACGCATGTGCTGCTGGCCCGTGCCGGCTGGGCCTTTGCCCGTCGGACGCACATGCAGGGCGACGCCTCGACCCGGGCCTATGAGCGCCTGACGCATCCAGACGGGCGCTCGGCCATCCTGATGATCTCCCCACCAAGGCCCGACGGCCCGCCGGTGCGGCGCGGCAAACCCTACAGCGCGATTGCCCGCCTTGCCGAGACGATCCACGCCTTCGTCGCCATGGACAAGGGCCTGCGCGCGCTGGGCCTCAGCGCCCCGGAGATCTATGCGGCGGATCTCGATTCCGGCCTGATGCTCATCGAGGACCTCGGCAGCGAGGGCGTCGTCAGGAACGGCGCCCCGATCCCCGAGCGCTATGCCGCCGCCATCGCGGTGCTGGCCCGCCTGCATGGCGAGCGCCTGCCGCTCGTCCTTCCCGTGGCGGAGGGGCGCGACCATGCCTTGCCGCCCTACGATCTCGATGCCCTGCTGATCGAGGTCGAACTTCTGCTCGACTGGTTCGTGCCGCGCATGACGGGCCACCCCGTTTCAGGCAGCGCGCGCGCCGAGTTCGTCGCGGTCTGGACGCAGACGCTGACCGAAATCCTCGCCGCCGAGCCCACCTGGGTGCTGCGCGACTATCATTCGCCCAACCTCATCTGGCTGCCGGAGCGGCAGGGCCTGCAGCGCGTTGGGCTCATCGACTTCCAGGACGCCGTGCTGGGGCACCCGGCCTACGATGTCGCCTCACTGGCGCAGGACGCCCGCATCACCGTGCCGCCCGACCTCGAACTGAAGCTCGTCTCGCATTATGCGGCACAGCGCCGCGCCGCCGATCCGGCCTTCGACGCGGCCGCCTTCGCCCGCGCCTATGCGATCATGGGTGCCCAGCGCGCGACGAAGATCATGGGCATCTTCGTCCGGCTTGACCAGCGTGACGGCAAGCCGGCCTACCTCGCGCACATGCCGCGCATCGAGGCCTATCTGCGCCGCAACCTGGAGCAGCCCGCTCTTGCCAGCGTGAAGGCGTGGTATCAGAAGCATCTTCCCGGCTGGTTCGAATCGAAGTCCTGATCCGGCCCGGCTGGCCTGTCCCGGTCCTGAAAGAGCGCATGAGCACGTCCGATCCGCCCCCGCTTGCATCGCCGCGCACCGCCATGGTCTTCGCGGCGGGCCTCGGCAAGCGCATGCGCCCCGTCACCGACACGATGCCAAAGCCCATGGTGCCGGTCGCTGGCCGACCGCTGATCGATCATATGCTCGACCGGCTCGACGAGGCCGGCATCGGCACGGCGGTCGTCAACGTCCATTATTTCCCTGACCAGATCATCGACCACGTCGCGACCCGTACGCGGCCGCGGATCGTGATCAGCGACGAGCGCGAGCGCCTGCTCGACCAGGGCGGAGGTATCAAGGCGGCCCTGCCTAGTCTGGGAGACGGGCCGTTCCTTGTCTGCAATACCGACGCCATCTGGATCGAAGGCCCGCGCTCCAACCTGCGGGAACTGATCCGCGCTTTCGATCCGGCCCGCATGGACGCTCTGCTTCTCGTCGCCTCGACGGCCACGGCTGTCGGGGTCGACTGGATGGGCGATTTCACCATGGATGCGGATAGTCGCCTGACGCGCCGGACTGAAAAGGTCGTGGCGCCCTTTGTCTATGCCGGCGTCGCCATCATGCAGCCGGGCCCCTTCGCGGCCGTGGCCGATGATGTCTTCCCGCTGGCGCCCTTCTTCTTCGAGGCGGCGCAGCGTGGGCGCCTGTTCGGTCTGCGGCTCGACGGGCGCTGGCTGCATGTCGGCACACCCGAAGCCATCGGCGAGGCCGAGCGCGCCATCGCGGACAGCGCCCGCTGATGGTGGCCGCTAGCGCGCGCTCCCATGATCGGCCCAGGGTCTGGTCGATCCCCGCGACCGTCCCCTTCCTGCCGACCCTTGCCGCCGCCATCCTCGACGGGACGCTCGTGCCGGGCTTTCCGCTGGCCGGCGACCCGCTCGCCCTGAGCCGCGCGACCATCTACCTGCCGACGCGCCGCGCGGCCCGGGCGCTCGCGCTTGAGCTTGCCAACCGCGTGCCCGGCAATGGAGTGCTGCTGCCGCGCATCGTGCCGCTCGGCGACGTCGATGCCGCCGAATTCGCGCTCTGGGGCGATGGCGATGCCGATCTCCTGCCCGAAGTGCCGGACCTTGAGCGCCATTTGCTGTTGACAAGCCTGGTCCTGAAATGGTCGCGGCAGGTCCCCAAGGCACCCAACTGGCGCGATCCCGACGCCAGCGCCGAGGACATGGCGATTGCCGCGAGCCCGGCTGATGCGTCCTCGCTTGCGCGCGATCTTGCGGCCCTCATGGACGATCTCGCCCTGCGCGAAATCGACTGGAAGGCCTTTGCAGGACTCGTCGAGGACCGCTTCGACCGCTACTTCGACGTGACCCGCAAATTCCTGGAGGTCGCGGCGAAGCTCTGGCCCGAATTGCTGCGTCAGCGCGGCGCCATGGATCCCGCGCAACGGCGGGACCAGCTCCTGCGCCGGCAGGCGAGGCGCCTGCATGAGCACGGCACGCCCGATCCTGTTATCGTGGCAGGCTCGACCGGCTCGATCCCGGCGACCGCGGCCTTGATCGCGGCCATCGCAAGGCTGCCGAAGGGCGCCGTCGTGCTTCCGGGCCTCGATACGGGCCTCGACGATGCCACCTTCGCCGGCCTGACGCGTCCGCCTGATCGGCACGAGGCACCTGCCGGCCACCCGCAGGCGATCCTCGCCGAACTCTGCGCCACGATCGGCATCGCGCGCACAGACATCCGCATTCTGGGTGCGCCCGACGAGCGGGGGGCCGCCCGCCTGCATCTTCTCAGCGAGGCGATGCGCCCGGCATCCTCCACCCATCTGTGGAGCGATCCCGCGCACGCACCGCGTCTGGGCGAGGTCGAGCGCGCCCTCAACGGGCTGCGCCTCGTCGAGGCGGCGGACGAGCGCGAGGAGGCCCTCGCCATCGCGCTCGCCCTGCGCGAGACGCTGGAGGACCCGCAGGCCACGGCGGCGCTCGTGACGCCGGACCGCGATCTGGCGCGGCGCGTCTGCACCGAGCTCGACCGCTGGGGCATCAGCCTCGAGGACAGCGCCGGCCAGCCGCTGGCCTCAACAGAGGCCGGTCGTTTCGCCCGCCTTGTGGCCGAGGCGGCGGTCAAGCCCGGCGAGCCCGGTATCTGTCTCGCGCTTCTCCATCATCCGCTCGCGCGTTTCGGGCTGGATGCCGCAACGCTGGCCCGCGCACGCACGGTGCTCGAACTTGCGGTCTGGCGCGGACCGGCCTTGCCTCCGGGCTGGGAGCCCCTGCGGCATGCCCTCGAACGGGCCATGATCCCGGACCCGTCGCGGCGCCTGCCGCGCCCGGTCGCACGTCTGCCGGTGGAGGATGTCGAGGCGGCGCGTCTCCTGCTCGATGCCTGCCGTTGCGTGCTGGAGCCGCTTGCCGGCGACGGCCGGATCGATCTCGTATGCTTTGCCGAGCAGCACCGTGCCGCCGTCACGGCGGCGAGCGCCGATCCGGCCGACGGGAGCCTCGCCTTCAGGGGACCGGACGGGGAGGGGCTTGCCGAGCTCTTCGACGATCTCGCCGCCTGCGGCCCGACCCAGCTCTGCGGTCATCCGGCCGATTATCCCGACCTCTTCGAGGATCTCGCCCGCCTGCGCGTTGTCGCCCCGCGCGGCGAGGGGCATCCCCGCCTGCGTGTCTGGGGCCTTCTGGAAGCGCGCCTGATGCAGGTCGACCGCCTCGTCGTGGCGGGGCTGGATGAAAATGTCTGGCCGCCCTCGGCCCGCACTGACGCCTTCCTCAACCGTCCGATGCGCGCGGGCCTGGCTTTGCCTGCGCCCGAGCGCCGCCTCGGCCAGACAGCACATGACTTCGTGCAGATGCTCGGCCATGCCGAGGTCGTCATCACCCGTTCGCTCAAGCGCGGCGGCGCGCCCACCGTCCCCTCGCGCTTCCTGCAGCGCTTCGAGGCCTATCTGGGAGCATCCGCCTGGGGCACAGTGCGCGAGCGCGGCCATCATGTCCTGTCGCTGGCCCGTCATCTCGACCGCCCGCGTCAGCCCGCACCCGGCTATGGCCGGCCCGAACCGCGTCCGCCGCGCGCGCTGATCCCGACGGGGCTGAGCGTCACCGAGGTCGAGACGCTGGTGCGCGATCCCTATGCGCTCTTCGCGAAACACGTCCTGGGCCTTGATCCGCTGCCGGGGCTGGCCGTGCCGCCCGGCGCGGCCGAGCGTGGCATTGCGCTGCACGCCATCCTGCAGCGCTTCGCGCAGGAATGCCCGGCCGACCTGCCGCCCGACGCCCATGAGCGGCTGCTGGCCATCGCCCGCGAGGAATTCGCCAGTCTCGACGCTTATCCCGTCCTGCGCGACCTCTACCTGATGCAGTTCGCCAATCAGGCGCGCGCGATCCTGTCATGGGAGGCGCAGCGCCGTCCCGGTCTGGCGCGCCTGCTCGTGGAACGCGCCTGCCGGCTCGACCATCCGGCGCAGGACGGCACCGTCATCACGCTGCGTGGCCGTGCCGACCGGCTCGAACTCGGTCGCGACGGCACGCTGACCATCCTCGACTTCAAGACGGGCAGCGTCCCTGGCCCCGGTGAGGTGCAGGTCGGCTTTGCCCCCCAGTTGACGCTGGAGATCTGGATGGCCGCGCGCGGGGGCTTCCCCGACGTGCCGCCAATGCCCATCGAGAATATCTCCGCGACCTATGTCGGCGTCGGGCTTGGCGAGGCCCTGAAGCCGACTGCGGTCAAGGGATCGAACGAGATGACCGTGCCGGCCATGGCCGCGCGCGACTATGCGGGCTTCCTGCGCCGGATGCAGCGCCTCCTGTCGGGTGAGGACGGCTTCATGTCGCGGCCATACCCCAAATATGGCCGCCGGGCTGGACCCTATGACCATCTCGCCCGTGTGCGCGAATGGGCGCTGGCGGCGCAGGCCGAGGCGGGGGACGACGAATGAGTGCGCCGCGCACCGATATCGTTGTCGATGCCGAGACGCAGCGCCGCCAGCGGCTCGCCGCCGATCCGCGCCTGTCGGTCTGGGTCTCCGCCAATGCCGGCTCCGGCAAGACCAAGGTGCTGGCCGACCGCGTCATCCGGCTGCTGCTCGATGAGGTGCCGCCCGGCCGCATCCTGTGCCTCACCTTCACCAAGGCGGCAGCGGCGAACATGTCGCTGCGCATCTTCGGTATTCTGGGGCGCTGGGTGCGTCTGACGGATGCGGAGCTGTCCCGCGAGATCGACGCCCTGGAGGGCGCGCGTCCCGACGCCGCGCGGCTGGCCCGCGCCCGGCGTCTCTTCGCCAGCGCCGTCGAGACGCCGGGCGGGCTCAAGATCGAGACGATCCACGCATTCTGCGAGCGCGTGCTGCACATCGCGCCCTTCGAGGCCAATGTTCCGGCACACTTTGAGGTGCTCGACGATCTGGCCCTGCGCCTGCTCGAGCGTCAGGCGCACGAGGAGGTCTTCTCGGCCGCCTTGCGCGAGCCGCAGACCCAACTGGCCGCCGCATGGCGTGCGCTCGCTCCCGCAAGCTCCCGGGACCGTCTGTCGCAACTGATCCGCGAGGCTGCCGCCGCGCGCGAATTCATCGCCATCTGGGGGCGCGGTGACGCCGAACGCGAGGCCCTGCGCGCAACGCTGTGCCCGGCGCTGGGCCTCCTGCCCGACGAGACGCTGGCCGGGATCCACGCTCTGGCGCGGCGCGATGCGATCCTGCCGCAGAGCGACCCCGACATCTTCGCCGCGCTCGAGGCGAGCACGAAGGCGGGCGACAACAATCTCGCCGCCGCCTTGCGCGCGGCGGCCGCGCTGCCGCCCGATCTCGCCTTCGAGCCCTATTGGCGGTGTTTCTCCACCGACAAGGGCGAGCCGCGAGCCGATTCCGGCTTCCCCACGAAGGAAGCCGGTCCGGCCGCAGCCGCCCGCATCCGGGCCGAGCGCGACCGCATGACCCCTCTCGCCGGAAAGGCGAAGTCCCTCGCGATCCTCGACCGCTCCGCCCATCTCTGGACGCTGGCAGCCGCGATCGCCGCGACGACCACGCGCCTCAAGCGCCAGCGTGGCGGTCTCGACTTCACCGACCTCATCGCGCGCACGGCCGCGCTCTTTGCGCGCGCCGAGGCCGCCTGGGTGCTCTACAAGCTGGATGCCGGCCTCGACCACATCCTGATCGACGAGGCGCAGGACACGAGCCCGGACCAGTGGCGCATCATCCGCGCCCTGACCGACGAGTTCTTTGCCGGAGCCGGCAGCCCCGTGCGCCGCCCGCGCACCGTCTTTGCGGTGGGCGACCCGAAACAGTCGATCTACGGATTCCAGGGAGCCGAGCCGCGCTTGTTCGAGGAGACGGGCCGGGATCTGGAGCGCGCCGTGCGCGCCGTGGAGGGCCGTTTCGAATCGCTCGACCTGTTCCTCTCGTTCCGCTCCGCGCCGGGCGTGCTGAGTGCCGTCGATCAGGTCTTCTCGGTCAAGGAGCACTTCAGCGGGCTGTCCTTTCGGGCCGATTTGGGCCGGACGGTGCATGAATCCGCGCGCCCCAATGCGCCCGGCGAGGTCGAGCTCTGGCCTGTCCTCACGCGCGAGAAGAGCGGCGAGGACGATCCCTGGACGCTGCCGCTCGACGAACCTGACAGTGCCTCGCCGGCCGTCGCCACGGCACGCGCGGTCGCCGATGCGATCGCAGCATGGACCACCACCGGCGACCGGCAGGGGCGCGTCTGGTCGCCCGGCGACATCCTCGTCCTCGTGCGCAAGCGTGGTCCCGCTTTCGAGGCGCTGATCCGCGAGCTCAAGCGCCGGCAGGTGGCTGTTGCGGGCGCCGACCGCCTCGACCTCTCCGCCCAGATCGCCGTCCTAGATATTGCAGCCATTGGCCGGGCCGCGCTCTGCCCCACGGACGACCTGACGCTCGCGACCGCGCTCAAGACGCCGCTTGCGGGCTTCACCGACGACGATCTCGTCGAGATGATCGGCGGGCGTCCGAAGGAGCAATCGGCGCATGACGCCATTCTGGAGCGCGCCGGCCAGGGGCATCCGCGAGCATGCCGGGCGCGCGATCTCCTGCGTCTGTGGCAGGACAAGGCGCAAGGCTCGACGCCTTTCACGTTCTTCGCCTGGCTGCTGGGCCCGATGGAGGGGCGGGCGGCACTCATTGCCCGCCTCGGTTCGGAAGCGGGCGATGCGGTCGACGCCATTCTCCAGCGTGCACTCGACAGCGAGCGAAACGGGATTCCCTCCCTCGTCGCCTTCCTGAGCGGGCTGGAGGCCGACGAGCCTTCGCTGCGCCGCGATCTCGATGCCGCCGCGCGCGAGGTGCGCGTCATGACGGTCCACGGCGCCAAGGGACTCGAGGCGCCGCTCGTCGTCCTCATCGATGACGGCAGTGCCGCGACGGCGGGGCCGCGCGAGGCGCTGACCTGCCTGCGCGACGTGCTCGGCCCGCGCCTGCCCGACATCGAGGTGCCGCTCTGGGTGGGATCGGCGAAGGAGGCGCCGCGTGCGCTCGCGGCCTTCCGCGACACGCTCGCCGATGCGGCCCTTCAGGAGCATAACCGGCTTCTGTATGTCGCCTTGACGCGCGCGGCCGACCGCCTCATCGTCGCGCCCTTCCTCGCCGACAGCCGCAAGACGAAGCCGCCCGAGGACAGCTGGGGCGCCATGGTCCGCAGGGCGCTCGATTGCAGCGATGCGCGCGTCACCCGCATGCCCGTATCCTTCGCGAGCGAGCCCGCCCTGGTCTGGTCGCAGGGCGCTGCCACTGCGGCGGCCTCGGCCCCGCCGCAAGCCGTGCAGGCGGCGTCTGACATCCTGCCGGCCTGGCTCCATGCCCCGGTGCCGGACGAGCCGTCGCCTGCGCCGCCGATCTCGCCCTCGCGCGCCCACATGGCCGCCGACCTGCCGGCACGGCGAAATGACGGACCCGTGGCTCTCGGCCGGCGACTGCGCGGTGTCCTCACCCATGCCATGTTCGAGCGCCTCC
>JBIPLL010000395.1:0-3417 GCA_044368425.1 Beijerinckiaceae bacterium | reverse complement strand
CGACATCGCGCCCGCACGCCGCCGCCAGGTTGCCCGGGCCTATCTGGCCACCCGCGCCGGCAGCCTGCCGGAGGCGGACCGGGATGCCATCGTGGCCGATACGCTGGCCGTCATGGACCATCCCGATCTCGTCGATCTCTTCAGCCCGCAGGCCCGCGCCGAAGTCCCGGTGGCCGGCCGCATCGCCTGGGGGCCGCAGGGCGAGTTGCGTCCGGTCGGTGGCCAGGTCGACCGGATCGTCGTCGGCAACGGCATCGTGCGCTTCGCCGATTTCAAGACGACAGGCTATGTCCCGGCGCCCGGGCATCCCTTGCCCCGCGCGCATCTCGTCCAGGCGGCGATCTATGCGGCCCTGCTGCGCGAGGCCTGTCCCGGCCACGAGATCCGGGCCTGCATCGTCTACACAGCGGGCCCGAGCGTCGAGAATCTGTTGCCATCGACGCTTGATGCGGTCCTGCGCGAGGCATCAGCCCAGGGCGGCTGAGACGGCGCGGTGCGTCGCCATGCGGTCACGCACCTGTGAGTGGATCGCCGCATGCCTTGACCCGCCCCCGCTCGGTACATAGGTTCCCCGCATGGAAAGTCCGGGCGGGCTTCCCGCATGGCAGGACCGGGCGGGCCAGTGCCGCCCCAACCAGACAGGTGCGCCAATGGCGACGGTAAAAGTGACGGATGCGAGCTTCGAGAGCGATGTGCTGAAGTCCGACCTGCCGGTGGTCGTCGATTTCTGGGCGGAATGGTGTGGCCCGTGCCGCATGATCGGCCCGGCACTCGAGGAGATCGCCGGCGAGATGGCCGGCAAGGTCAAGATCGCCAAGATCAATATCGACGAGAACCCGGCCGTCGCCGGCCAGCTCGGCGTGCGCTCGATCCCGACCCTGATGCTGTTCAAGGGCGGCAAGCTCGTGGGCCAGAAGGTCGGTGCCTCGCCCAAGAGCGCCCTGTCGCAGTGGATCTCCACGGCGGCCTGATCGGGCCGCCTGATCGCGCCTCGATGGTGCGACTGACGAAAAAGCCCCGCTTAGGCGGGGCTTTTTGCTGGGTGCCGGCTTCAGACCGGTGGCGTTCCGTTGGCCGCCAGGACGTCGCCGGCCATGTAGAGCGACCCGCAGATGAGCACCCGCGGCGCCCGGTCCCACGGCCGCGCAGCGATCTCCGCGAGGGCTGCGTCCGCGCCATATGAGATGCTCGCGGGAATGCCGAGCTTCGTTGCAATGGCCGCAACGTCCTCCGGCGGGCGCCCGGCCATCTGGCCCTGCACCGGCACCGCAATCAGCGCATAGGCGAGACCGGCGAAATTGCGCAGGAAGCCTTCGCTATCCTTGGTGCCCAGCATGCCGGCGACGAGCACCAGCGGCGCGGAGGCGATTTCCTCCCGTTCCGCCATCGCGGCGGCCAGCACGCGGCCTCCATCGGGATTGTGCCCGCCATCGAGCCAGAGTTCGCTGCCGGGCGGCAGGATCGTGGGCAGGCGGCCGCGCGTCAGGAGTTGGAGGCGTGCGGGCCATTCGGCCTGCGTCAGGCCCTGCTCGATTGCCGTAACGGGCAAATGGCCGAAGCCCGCGGCGCGCAGGGCGGCCATCGCGCAGCCTGCATTGATGTGCTGGTGACGACCCGCAAGGCGCGGCAGGGGCAGGTCCATCAGCCGCTCCTCGTCCTCATAGACGAGGCGGCCACGCTCTTCGCGCGCCTGGAACGCCTCGCCGCCGACGAGGACCGGCGTGGCCCGCCGCCTTTGCGCCTCAGCCCTCAGGACGTCCTCCGCCTCCGGGTAATCCTGCTGGGCAATGACGACCGGACAGCCCGGTTTCATGATGCCGGCTTTCTCTCCCGCGATCTTTCCGATCGTGTCACCGAGATATTCGGCATGGTCCATGCCGATCGAGGTGATCACCGAGCAGGCTGGCCTGTCGATGACATTGGTGGCGTCGAATCGTCCGCCCAAGCCCACCTCGAGCAGGAGCACGTCGGCAGGGCGCTCGCTGAACAGCAGCAGCGCGGCGGCTGTCGTGATCTCGAAGACGGTAATCGGCGCCCCGCCATTCACGGCCTCGCAGCGGCGCAAGGCGTCGATCAGGGCAGGCTCGTCGATATAGCGCCCGCCGCCAGCCTGTGCGCCTCCTGCGACGCCGATCCGGATGCGCTCGTGAAAGCGCACGAGATGGGGCGACGTATAGACATGCACGCTCAGGCCCGCCGCCTCCAGCATGGCCCGGCAGAACGCGATGGTCGATCCCTTGCCGTTGGTGCCGGCCACGTGGATCGTCGGCGGCAACCGGTCCTGCGGACGCCCGAGCGCTTCGAGTAGCCGCTCGATGCGCGTGAGCGACAGGTCGATCACTTTCGGATGCAGCGCCAGGAAACGCGCCATCAGGGCGTCGGAGGATTCCACGACAGTCTCCCGTCCGCCTTGCGCGCCCGTCAGGCCGCGCTCTTGTCCGTGGTCTTGCCAGGGCTCTTGTCGCTGCCAGTATCGGCCGGCTTGTCCGGCCGCGCGCCGCCGCGCCGGTCGGGCTGGCGGGTCAGGAGCCGGCACAGCCGCGCGATGGTCGGCCGCAACTGGTGGCGATGCACAACCATGTCGACCATGCCGTGGTCCTTGAGATACTCCGCCCGCTGGAAGCCCTCGGGCAATTTCTCGCGGATTGTCTGCTCGATGACGCGCGGGCCGGCAAATCCGATCAGGGCGCCCGGTTCCGCGATATGGATATCGCCGAGCATGGCATAGGAGGCCGTGACGCCGCCCGTGGTCGGGTTCGTCAGCACGACGAGATAGGGCAGGCGCGCGTCGCGCAGCCGCCGCCGCGCGACGGTGGTACGCGGCATCTGCATCAGCGACATGATGCCTTCCTGCATCCGCGCCCCGCCCGAGGCGGCAAAGAGCACGAAGGGTGTGCCGCGCGCGATGGCGGTTTCGAAGCCGGTAATCACGGCTTCCCCGGCGGCCATGCCGAGCGACCCGCCCATGAAGCCGAAATCCTGCACCGCCGTCGTGATCTTGACCCCCTCGACGGCGCCGACAGCGACCTTCACCGCATCGGGCATGCCGGTCTTGGCGCGGGCATCCTTCAGCCGGTCGACATAGCGCTTCTCGTCACGAAAGCGCAGCGGATCGAGCGGCACTTCCGGCAGCGCGATGTCCTCATAGGCGCCATCGTCGAGGAACAGCCGCAGCCGGTCCACGGCACTGACGCGCATATGGTGCTCGGAGCCGGGAATGACGAACTGGTTCGCCTCCACGTCGCGGTGGAACACCATCTGCCCCGTCTCGGGGCACTTGATCCACAGGTTCTCGGGCGTGTCGCGCTTGAGAAGCGACCGGATCTTCGGCCGCACGACATTGGAAATCCAGTTCATCGGTTCCATCAGGCGGCCTCGCTCTTGGCGACCGAACGCACCCCGGCCGACAATTCGGCA
>JBIPLL010000282.1:0-4569 GCA_044368425.1 Beijerinckiaceae bacterium | reverse complement strand
TCAGCCTGCTGATCGGGCTTGAGGCGTCGAGCCTGCGGCGCTGGACCCTTCGGCGCAAGGGGTTGCCGATGCGCGATGTCGTGGTGGCAGACAACCTCGACGAAGCGGAGGAGAAGGCGATCGCGCGCTGGCTTTCGGGAGCAGCCGCTGCACGGTCCGGGCCAGCGACATGGGCAACGACCTGGGCATCGACATCCGCTCCGGCCGGCCAGCCGCCCCTGCCCTCCTATTCCCTGCCGTCATCGTCGTCGGTGATCGGCCTGTTTCCCCAGCCGGGAGGACGCGCATGAGCGTCGTGATCGTCGATTACGGTTCGGGGAACCTGCATTCGGCGCAGAAGGCCTTCGAGCGTGCCGCGCGCGAGGCCGGCCTCAACCTTGCCGTCGAACTGACGAGCGACCCCGAGAAGGTTCGCAAGGCGGAGCGTGTCGTGCTGCCGGGCGTTGGCGCCTTTGCCGACTGCATGAGCGGGCTTGCGGCGGTGCCGGGCCTGATCGAGGCGCTGGAACAGGCGGCGCGGCGCGATGCGAAGCCTTTCCTGGGGATCTGCGTCGGCATGCAGCTGCTTGCCAGCCGGGGCCTCGAATATCGCGTGACGCAGGGGCTGGGCTGGATTCCGGGCGACGTGAAGCTGATCCGCCCCAATGATCCGGCGCTGAAGATCCCGCATATGGGCTGGAACGTGCTGCATCCGCAGCGCGACCATATCCTGCTCGAAGGGATCCCGACGGGGCCGTCGGGCCTGCACGCCTATTTCGTGCATTCCTACGCGCTCGATACCGCCGATCCGCGTGACGCGGTCGCGCTGAGCGATTATGCGGTTCCGATCACCGCCATCGTGGCGCGCGGCAATGTGGCCGGTACCCAGTTCCATCCAGAAAAGAGCCAGAAGCTCGGCCTCGCGCTGATCGCCAATTTCCTGCGCTGGCGCCCCTGATCGCATGCGGCCATCGCTGCTGTCCGGATCGCCGGTCTTCCGACTTGAGGTTCCAAGAACGTGTCCTATCCCCGTCCCGCTCCCCTGCGGCCGATCCTTTTCCCGGCCATCGACCTGAAAGAGGGCCGCTGCGTGCGGCTCGTGCGCGGAGACATGGCGCAGGCGACCGTGTTCAACGACGATCCCGCCGATCAGGCCGGGCAATTCGCGGCGCAGGGCTTCGGCTGGCTTCATGTCGTCGATCTCGACGGGGCTTTTGCCGGCGAAAGCCGCAATACGGATGCGATCGCCGCGATCCTGAAGGCTGTACCGGGCATGCGCATCCAGCTCGGCGGCGGTATCCGAAACCGGCCTGCGGTCGAGCGCTGGCTCGCGGCGGGAGTGACACGGGTCATCATCGGGACGGCAGCCGTCCGCGATCCCTCCTTCGTGCGCGAGGTGGCGCGCGCCTTTCCCGGACAGATCGCGGTCGGGATCGACGCGCGCGACGGCATGGTTGCGGTCGACGGCTGGGCCGCGACCTCGATGCTGTCGGCGGGCGAACTCGCGCAGCGCTTCGCCGATGCCGGCGTCGCCACGATCATCTATACTGATATCAGCCGCGACGGCGTGCTGACCGGCATCAACTGGGAACAGACGCTGGCGCTGGCCGAGCTCTCGACCGTTCCGGTCATCGCCTCGGGCGGCCTTGCCTCGCTCGCGGATGTGGAGGCGATGCTCGCCCATGCCCATCCGCGCATCGAGGGCGCGATCAGCGGACGGGCGCTCTATGACGGGCGCATCGACGCGCGGGCCGCGCTCGCGCTCATCGCGAAATGGGATGCGTCGCGAGCAGGAGCAGCGCCATGCTGAAGGTCCGGGTCATTCCCTGCCTCGACGTCAAGGACGGACGGGTCGTAAAGGGCGTGCAGTTTGTCGACCTGATCGATGCGGGCGATCCGGTCGAGGCGGCCAAGGCCTATGACGCGGCCGGCGCCGACGAACTCTGCTTTCTCGACATCACGGCAAGCCACGAGAAGCGCGGCACGCTGATCGATGTCGTCACCCGCACGGCTGAAGCCTGCTTCATGCCGCTGACGGTCGGCGGTGGCGTGCGCACGCTCGACGATATCCGCGCCTTGCTGCTGGCGGGCGCCGACAAGGTCTCGATCAACACGGCAGCCGTCCAAAACCCTGATTTCGTCCGCGCCGCTTCCGAAAAATTCGGCGTGCAGTGCATCGTCGTCGCCATCGATGCCAAGAAGGTTTCGGGGCCAGGCGAGCTGGATCGCTGGGAGATCTTCACGCATGGCGGGCGCAATCGCACCGGGCTCGACGCGGTCGAGTTCGCGCGCCGCATGGTGGCGCTGGGCGCGGGCGAGATTCTGCTGACCTCCATGGACAGGGATGGCACCAAGAGCGGCTACGACCTGCTCCTGACACGCACCATCGCCGATTCGGTCTCGGTGCCGGTCGTGGCATCGGGCGGTGTGGGCAATCTCGACCATCTCGTCGAGGGGGTGCGCGACGGCCATGCCAGCGCCGTCCTCGCCGCCTCGATCTTCCATTTCGGCACCTACAGCATCGGGCAGGCCAAGCAGCACATGGCGGCGGCGGGCCTGGCCATGCGCCTCGACTAACCTGTCCCGACCGACTGGCGGCCCGACCGGGCGGAGACCATCATGAGCGCCTTCACGCTGACCGACCTCGAGGCGATCGTTCGCAGCCGCGCCGCAGCCGATCCGTCGCAGAGCTATACGGCCAGGCTCGTGGCCTCGGGCATCGAGCGCTGCGCCAAGAAACTCGGCGAGGAGAGCGTCGAGGCCGTGATCGCGGCGGTTGCAAATGACCGGGACGGGCTCGTCGGCGAGGCGGCGGACGTTCTCTATCACCTGTTGGTCGTGCTTCACGCACGGGGCATCGGCGTGGCAGAGATCATGAGCGAGCTCGAAAGGCGCACGGCCCAGTCGGGGCTGGCGGAAAAGGCCGCAAGGCAGGGTTGACGTGGACGAACGCGTGAGCGGCCATGGGGACGGCGTCTCCCCCTACAGGACATTCCGGCGCGAGGAATGGGCGCGCCTGCGCGCCGATACGCCCCTGACGCTGACGGCCGACGATGTCCTGAAACTGCAATCGCTGAACGACCCGATCTCGCTCGAGGAGGTCATCGCGATCTATCTGCCGCTGTCGCGACTGCTATCGCTCTATGTCGCGGCGACGCAGGGCCTGTTCAAGGCAACGCAGCGCTTCCTCCTGGCCGAGAACGAGCAGAAGACGCCCTATATCATCGGCGTGGCAGGCTCGGTCGCGGTGGGCAAGTCGACGACCGCCCGCGTGCTGAAGGCGCTGCTATCCCGCTGGCCGAACACGCCCAAGGTCGAGCTCGTCACCACCGACGGATTTCTTCTCCCGAATGCCGAACTCGCCCGGCGCGGGCTTATGGAGCGCAAGGGCTTCCCGGAAAGCTACGACACGGCAGCGCTGCTGCGGTTTCTCGCCGACGTCAAGGCGGGAAAGCCGACAGTCGCCGCGCCGGTCTATTCGCATCTCGTCTATGACGTCGTCGAGGGCGAGGGCATCGTCGTCGACCGCCCCGATATCCTCATCCTGGAAGGGTTGAACGTCCTGCAACCCGGACGGCTGCCGCGCGACGGTGAGGCGATCCCCTTCGTCTCGGATTATTTCGACTTTTCGGTCTATCTCGATGCCGACGAGGACGACATCCACCACTGGTACATCAACCGGTTCATGACGCTGCGCCAGACGGCGTTTCGCGACCCGCGCTCGTTCTTCCGCAAGTTCGCGGAACTGACCGAGGCCGAGGCGCTTCAGACCGCGGAGCGGCTCTGGTCGCGCATCAACCTGCCAAACCTGCGCGAGAACATCCTGCCGACGCGTCCGCGCGCCAGCCTGATCCTGCGCAAGGGCAACCAGCACCGGATCGAGGAAGTGTCCCTGCGCCGGCTCTGAGCACCTCAGAGAAGCCCGGCCTGACCCGCGAGATCGGCCAGGTTCGCCTGGGGTCTCGCTCCGACATGGGAAATGATCTCGGCGGCCGCGAGCGCGCCCAGATGCAGGCAGTCGCGGTGCTCGCGCCCGCGCGACAGGCCAAACAGCACCCCCGCCGCGAAGAGATCGCCAGCGCCCGTCGTGTCGACGACCTCATCGACGGGGAAGGCCGGCGCCGAGACGATGCCGCCACGGCTCACCGCCAGCGCTCCCTGCTCCGAGCGGGTGACGATGGCGAGGAAATGCTCCGCCGTCGCCTCGTCGCGAAGGGCAGCGAGCGCGTCCTCCGTGCCGGGGCTGACATAGAGCGCACGCAGCTCGTGCTCGTTGGCAAAAAGGATATCGACGGTGCCATTGCGCAGCAGTCCCAGGAACTCGTCGCGATAGCGGTCGACGCAGAAGGAATCGGAGAGCGTCAGAGCGACCCGTCCGCCATTGGCATGGGCGATGTCGGCGGCCTTGCGGAAGGCGTCCTTGGCCGCCGGGGGATCCCACAGATAGCCCTCGAGATAGACGATGCCCGCCTTGCGTACCGTTTCCGGCTCCACGTCGGCCACTGTCAGGTTCTGGCAGGCGCCGAGATAGGTGTTCATCGAGCGCTCGCCATCGGGCGTGATGAAGATGAAGGAGCGCGCGGTCGCAGG
>JBIPLL010000052.1:0-9902 GCA_044368425.1 Beijerinckiaceae bacterium | reverse complement strand
AAGCCACGCCGGCGGCCGCGATGTCGTGACGGAAATGGGCGCCGACCTCGTCCGACCTGACCTTGCCGATGAAGCCCGCGCGCCCGCCAAGCGCCGCGATGCCCACCGCCGTATTGGCCGCCGAGCCGCCGGAGATGATCGTGGCCGGACCCATCGCTCCATAGAGCAGTTCAGCGCGCGCCTCGTCGATCAGGTTCATTGCGCCCTTGATGATGCCGTGGCGCAGCAGGAAATCGTCTTCCGCACGCGCGATCACGTCGACGATCGCATTGCCGAGGGCGAGAACATCAAGGTGGGCGGTCATGGGATTTCCTGCAGGTGGCCGGAGGCGTTCCGGCGATGCGGGGCTCTCGCATCGCCCGGCACGGGCGTCAAGCCGAAGACGGCTTCAGGGCTCACGCCCCTCGACGATCGGACCTGCCTCATCGGGAAGCGTCGGCAGCCTGACCTGGCGCGGCTGGTCGAGCAGGGCGAGGAGGCCGGCGATCCGTGCCTCGCTCATCAGCGAGATATCGCGGGCAAGGCGGTTGGCGAGAAGCGTCGCCGCCGGACTGAGGCCCGCCGTATCGACCACCACGCGCGGGTCGGAGAGATCGGCGAGGCGCTGGAGATCCTCGGCCTCGTCCCAGATGATGTTGAAATAGGCGATGACGGCCTGGACCAGCGCCCAGGTCGGCACGCCCCGTCGGCCATGTTCAAGCGCGGACAGATAGCTCGGCGAGACGCCAAGCGCGTCTGCCATGTCCTTGAGCAGGATGCCGCGTTCGGCACGCATCCGGCGCAGTCGCTGCCCGAAAGGTGTCATGATCTGCCCCCGACCGTCATGGATCGCGCCCGCGACGCAGGCGCACGAGCAGCGCTCCGGCACCACCCTGCCGATGCGCTGCCTCCTCGAAGCCGAGAACCAGCGGGCGCAGGTCGGGCAGGCGCAACCAGTGCGGCACCATGCGGCGCAGGACGCCCCGCTCCTGCCCGTGCATCAGGTCGCTTTCATATGCGGCCGCCGCACCCTTGCCGGTGACGACGAGGACGTGCCGGGCGCCACGGGCCTGCTGCCGATGCAGAAAATCGCGCAGCCGTCCATGGGCGGTCGCCTGCGTGTCACCATGCAGGTCGATCACGGCATCGATGGCGATGCGCTCGCGCCTGACGGCACGGGCTGCGCGCCTGTCGAGAGGCACGAGCGGCGGCAGGGTGGCGGGCACGGGGGCCGGTGCCGCCGCGACGGGACGGGCGGGCGCGGGGGCAGGCAGGGGCGCCTCGACAGGCTCGAGCGGCTCGGCTGGCAGCTCCTTGCCCGGCAGCGGCCGGACGCTCCGGGTGACATGGCGCCAGAGTGTTAGCTCGTTGGGCGTGAGCGAGCGGCGCCGGCTCATGGCTTGCGCGCATCCGCAGAGGCGGCGCCGGGATCGAAGCCGCGCGGCAACAGCACGACAAGGTCGAGCCGATGGCGGATGCGCCCGGCGGCCAGCCCTGCTGCATCGCCCGATCCGACGAAAAGATCGGCACGGGCCGGCCCGACGATGGCAGTCCCCGTATCCTGGCCGATCACAAGGCGGCCGCGTGCGAATTTGCCCGCCGGCAGGAGCACGGCGTCATCGGTGAGGCCTGCAAGATCCGCCTGCATCCAGAAGGGCAGGCCATAGGGCCAGAGCGTCCGGTCGATGGCGATCGAGCGCAGGGGCGTGAGCTGCACCCCTGCCCCGCCCTGCGGTCCGCGCGCAGCATCAAGCTCGTCGGCCCGGCGAAAGAAGATGTAGGAGGAATTGCGATGCATGATCGCCCGGCCGGCTGCAGGATCGCGTCGCAGCCAGGCCACGACCTTGTCCATCGTGGCGCCATCCCGGGGGAGGTGACCTTCCTCGACCAGGATGCGCCCGATGGAGCGATAGGGGTGGCCGTTGCGCCCGGCATAGGCCACCCGGACCGTGCTGCCTTCAGGCAGGCGCAGGCGGGCGGAGCCCTGGACATGGATGACGAAGGCCTCGACCTCGTCGCGCAGCCACGCGACCGGCGTGAGCGGGGCGGGCACATCGCCCGTCGCGATGCGGGCGCGCTCCGGATAGGCGGCCAGCGTTCCGTCAGGGCGACGCCAGGCGGCTGCAAGCTCTCCGGGCCAGTCCGCGCCGGGCTCGGACGGGCGGTTCTCAAGCCCGGCCGGCCGGGCATGAAGCGGAGCCTCGAAGCCCGGAGCCCGGACGAGCGAAGCCTTGACCTCGGGCTCGAAATAGCCGGTCAGGAAACCATTCCCGGGCGCGAAATCGGGCTGGCCTCCGTCGGGCGAGCCTCCGATCTGCCATGGCTGGAAATGTGTTTCGAAGAAGCTGCGCGCCTCTTGCGTGCTCAGCCGGCCGGCCGCCAGCGCCAGCCTGCAGATGTCACGAAGCGCGACCGGACCCGGCCGCGCACCGCGCAATGCCTCGCGATCCTCGACGATGCCGGGGCAAGTGGTCAGGAATGCCGCGAAGGCGGTCGCATGATCGTCCGCGGTCCATCCGGCCAGCGCGGCGAACTCGCCTTTCACGGGCCGCAATGGCGCCGGAAGCGCGGGCGATTGGCCAGCAGCGGAGACCATGGCTGTAAGTCCCGTCGCAAGAAGGAATGCGCTGGCCAGCACGATGCGGCGTTTCGCCGGAACCTTGCGGGTAAGGCCGCAGCCTATCGCCCCGACCATGGCACGGACGGGGCCGGAGCGATCACTGGCCCGCTTCTGTCGCGACCAGCAACCAGTTCGGATCACGGGTGCCAAGGGTCCGGGCGAAGGTCCAGATCTCGGTGACATCGGCCACCATGTCGGGGCTGCCGTCGACCACGACGCCGGACGCATCGCGCGTGGCGGTGATCAGCTTCGAATGGAAGCGAACCGTCAGCTGGGCAACGCGGCCGCGGAGCTCGGCATTGGAAAGCTCAGGGTTCTCGATGGCGACGAAGGTCGTCTCGGCCTTCTGACCGGCGGCCTCGCGGTCGGAGATGGCACGCTCGAAGCCTTCATAGACATCCTTGGACAGGAGGCTCTTGAGCATCTTGCGGTCGCCGGTGGCGAAGCCCATCACGATCATCTCGTAAGCGGACTTGGCGCCTTCCATGAAGCCGCGCGCGTCGAAGCCCGGCTCGATATTCGCCATGGCGTCAAGCGCCCGGGCGTTGGGCGAGTTGGGCGCTGCAATACCGGCCCAGCGGTCTCCCGCCGGCGCCGGTCGTTCGGCTCCCGGCAGGCGAACCACATTGCCCGGCTCGCGGGCCGGGTCGCCGGGCTTTGCCTGTTCGGCGCGCCGCGCCAGCGGATCGACCGTGGGTTTCTCACTTCCCGTCTTCTGCCCGAGCACGGACCGCAGGCGCCAGGCGACAAAAAGGGCCAGGGCGATAAAGATCAGGGTGGTCGGATCGAAACTGTCCTGCATGGTGACGCGGTCTGCCGTTCCCAGTTGCCTTGCCCGATCCGGGGCTCCGGATGGCTGCGACGGGACGAGGTCTCCCACACAGCCGGGCTCGCCCCATCATATGGGACGTGTCGGGCTCATGATCCACTCCCGGCGTGACCGGCCTCGTGGCAATCTTATTGCGCGACCGGTGCTTTTCACGCGCAGCACGTGCTTGTTCGCAGACGGGGAAGCATGTTAGCGGCAGCACTAGAAGGCGACACCGCCTCTCGCGTGGCGCGACGGTAGCGCCATGCGTGGCATGACGTGGAGGATGGCAATGGCCCAGGCTACGGGCAATGGCGGCGGTGCCGCTCAGGAGCAGCAGGGCCCGTCCCTGAACACGCTCGTCCAGTATACGAAGGATTTCTCGTTCGAGAATCCGAATGCGCCCAATTCGCTCGCTCCCCAGCAGCAGTCGCCGCAGATCTCGATCAACGTCAATGTCGGCGCCAAGCAGCTTGGCGAAAGCGATTTCGAGGTCGATCTCCTGCTCGAGGGCAATGCCAAGTCGCAGGACGAGACGCTTTTCGCGTTCGAGCTGACCTATTCCGGGATTTTCCGGATCATGGGGGTTCCGGCGGACCAGCTTCACCCGGTTGTGATGATCGAGTGCCCGCGCCTGCTGTTCCCCTTCGCCCGCCAGATGGTGGCCGATGCGGTGCGCAATGGTGGCTTCCCGCCCCTGTATATCGATCCGATCGATTTCGCCGGCCTCTATCGCCAGCGCATGGCGGAGATGCAGGCCCAGGGTGCGCCGGGTGCCCCCGCCACGAACTGAGCCATCAGGCCGGTTTCTCGTCTGGCGGGATATAGTCCCGCCAGACCGCCTGGCCCGAGAGGCCGGCGAAGAAGGCGGCATGAGCCGCGAGATCCGCTTCCGAAATCCGGGGAGCGAGGGGCTGGGAGCGCTCCAGAGGCCGCACGGAATCGGGTTTTGCCTCGATTCGAGCGGAACGGGCCGCCTGAAGGTCGAAACCGACCTGCCGCCCGCCGATCAGCTCCAGATAGACTTCCGCGAGAATTTCCGAATCGAGCAGGGCGCCGTGCCTGGTGCGGCGCGAATTGTCGATGCCGTAGCGCTGGCAGAGCGCGTCAAGATTGTTGGGCGCGCCGGGATGCTTGCGCCGCGCCATGGTCAGCGTGTCGAGCGCGCGACCATTGTCGAGAACGGCGCGACCGCTGCGCTTGAGCTCGGCGTTCAGAAAGCCCATGTCGAAGGCAGCATTGTGGATGACGAGCTGTCCGTCGCCGATGAAGGCGAGGAATTCGTCGGCGACCGCGTCGAAAAGCGGCTTGTCGGCCAGGAACTCGTTCGACAAGCCATGGACCGCGAAAGCGCCAGCCGAAACCGGTCTCTGCGGGTTGAGATAGACGTGAAAGGTCTTGCCGGTCGGCATGTGATTGACGAGTTCGATGCAGCCGATCTCGATGATGCGGTCTGTCTGCGCATCGGTTCCGGTCGTTTCCGTATCCAGGACGATTTCGCGCATCGGTTCCTCAGGCAGCGGGCCGGCTGCGGCCAGAACGGCCAGCCAGCACCCTAAGGATATCGCCGACCTGTCGGCGCGCCGCATCAAGCCCGCGGGATGTGTCCACAAGGAAGTGGGCCCGGGCGCGCTTCTCGCGGTCCGGCATCTGTTTCACGTGAATCATGGTAAATCGCTCGGGCGTCATGCCCGGCCGGGCCAGTACGCGGGCACGCTGCACCGCTTCCGGCGCGGTGACGACCGCAACAGCGTCGCAGCTTGCCTCGCCTCCGGTCTCGAAAAGGAGCGGGATATCGAGGAGCACGAGAGGTGATTCACGGTGCCGGTGCAGGAAGGCGTCACGCTCCTGTCGGACGAGCGGATGGACGATCGCCTCAAGACGCTTGAGCCCCTCTGGCTCGCGCGCCAATTTCTCGGCGAGCCTGCCGCGATCGATGGCGCCATCGACGACGACACCGGGAAAGGCGGCTTCGACGGGACCGACGGCCCGGCCGCGATAGAGTGCGTGCACGACGGCATCGGCATCGTGGACGGGGACGCCGTGTTCGCGAAACAGGCCGGCTGTCGTCGATTTGCCCATGCCGATGGAGCCGGTCAGGCCGAGGATGAACGTCATCAGAACTCCTCGCGGCACCCCTTCGGGTCCAGCGTCTGCCAGCTAGCGCGGAATATCGTTCTCGATGAGGCGGCGCAAAGCCGGCGTTACCGACGGCTTGCGGCCGAACCATCTCTCGAAGCCCGGCGCGGCCTGATGCAGCAACATGCCCAGGCCGTTGACGGTGCGCGCCCCGCGCGCCTGTGCGTCGCGAAGGAGCTGCGTCTCCAGGGGAATATAGACGATGTCGCTCACGACGGCATCGGGGGACAATCTGGCCAGATCGAGATCCAGGGGGGGCTGGTGCGCCATGCCCAAAGCGGTCGTGTTGACCACAAGCCCGGCCTGCGAGACCGCAGCGTGGCGCTCGTCCCACGGCAGGACCCGGGCCCTTTCTCCGAGCCAGTCGGCCAGGACAAGGGCGCGCTCGGGCGTCCGATTGGTGATCAGGATCGTCCGGAAGCCACGTTCGCGCAGCCCGTAGAGAATGGCGCGAGCGGCCCCGCCGGCGCCCAGGACGAGCGCGGTATCGGGAGATGTGTCCCAGCCGGGCGCCTGGTCGTCGAGATCGGCGAGCCAGCCGATCACGTCGGTATTGTCGGCCCAGAGCGTGTCACCCTCGAACCAGAGCGTATTGGCCGCTCCGATGGCACGGGCCCTCGGCGTCACCTCGTCGGCGAGCGCCAGAACATCCTCCTTGTGGGGAATGGTGACGTTGCAGCCGACATAGCCATGGGCCCGCAGGTTGCGCACGAAGTCCCCGAGGGCTTCGGGTGGTACGTCGCGCCGCTCATACGCACCGTCAATGCGCAAGGTCGTCAACCAGTGGCCATGCAGAAGTGGCGAGCGCGAGTGTGCGACCGGGTGCCCGATGATGCAGGCGCGGGGGCGATGAGGCATGGCGGGTTCCGGCAGGACAAGGGCGCGTTGTTCTGGCCGCAATCGGGCGGCGACGCAAGCCACCCGCAAGCGGGCCCAAGCCGCCCGCTGACGGAAGAATCAAATAGCGACTAGACCATGCCTGCGCATGAGCGCCAGCAAGGGCAGAAGCGGCAGTCCGAGGATGGTGAAATGGTCGCCTGACACCGTTTCGAACAGGTGCGCTCCCAGGCCCTCGAATCGATAGCAGCCCACGCTGCCCCGCACATCGTCGCCGGCCGCGTCGAGATAGGCAGCGATGGCGGCGTCATCGAGCGGGCGCATGGTCAGGATGGCCGTATCCGCGACCTCGCCCAGCAATCGCCCGTCATACATCAGGGCTGCGGCACTGTGCAGGGAATGATCGCGGCCGGCCATCAGGCGCAATTGTGCGCCGGCAGCCTCGCGCCCCGCCGGCTTGTTCAGACGCCGGCCCGCGCAGTCGAGCGTCTGGTCGGCGGCAAGAACGAAGGCATCCGGGTCGCGCCGGGAGACCTCGGCAGCCTTGGCGCGGGCAAGTGCTGCGGCGCAATGCGCAGCGTCTGCCCCTTGTTCGATGAGCGCAGCTTCAATGGCGCGTTCGTCGACCATTGGCGCAATGCTGATGGCGGGCAGGCCGCAGGCCGCAAGCATGGCGCGGCGGGTGGGGCTTCCGGAGGCGAGGACCAGCCGCCCGGGGCCGCGCCAGAGATCGGTCGGACTCATTCGGCGATGAACCTGAGGCGATGATCGCGGTAGAGGTCGATGATCGCGGCGGCGGTCTCCTCGATCGAGCGGCGGGTGACATCGATGATCGGCCAGCCACGCCGTGCGCAGAGCTTGCGAGACTGCGCGATTTCCTCGGCGACCGAATCACGATCGACATAGGACGAGCTGTCGTCGGCCTTGAGCGAGAGGAGTCTGTTCTGGCGGATCTGGACGATCCGCTCCGGAGAGGCAACCAGGCCGACGATCAGGGGCTTGCGGGCTTCCTCGAGCTGTGGCGGCAGCGCGATACCCGGCACAAGCGGCACATTGGCTGTTTTGATGCCGCGATTGGCAAGATAGATCGCCGTCGGCGTCTTGGAGGTCCGGCTCACGCCGACGAGGACGACATCCGCCTGTTCGACATTGTCCGGCAATTGGCCGTCGTCATGGAGCAGCGTGAAGTTCATGGCATCGATTCGCTTGAAATATTCGGCATTGAGCACGTGCTGTGCGCCGGGCCGGGCGGTCGATGCCGCACCCAGATAGGACTGGAAGAGATTGTGCACGGGGGAGAGCACTGACAGGGCAGGCGATCCGCAAGCCTGGCACGCTTCCTCGAGCCGCCGTGACAGCGTGTTGTCGACAAGCGTGTAGAGCACCACGCCGGGCGCGGCCTCGATCTCGGCGATGACGCGATCGAGCTGGGCGGAGCTGCGCACCAGCGGATAGATGTGCTCGATGGCCGAGACACCCTCGTATTGCGCGCTCGCTGCGCGGCTGACCGCGATGAGCGTTTCACCCGTGGCGTCCGAGACGAGATGAAGATGGAAATAGGACCGGCCCACGATGCGCCTCCCTGGGGCTGCCGCATCTGCAGTCCCTGTGCGAATCCGTGGATAACCCGATGGCCGGGACAAACCAAGATGTGGACAGGAGGGGATGACGGGGAGGCCGGGCGGGCGGGGTGCGGGAATCGGGGACCGTCATCCCCATGCTGTCCGACGGGAGATCTCAAGCCCGGGGGATGTGAATTATGGGGACAAAGGAGGCCTGCCGGAATCGAGACTGGATAAGCCTCTGCGACCCAAAGTGTTTTATCGCGTCCTGCCCTCGATTGACGCGGGGGCTGGACTTGTCGTTCTGTGGATGGAATGGGGACGCAAAAGCGTGAGTCCAGTCCCGGCCTACACAAAAGCAACAGAATCCTTTCAAGAAAGATTCATGATGAGAAACGAGATGCCGAGCTTCGCTCAGGGTTCTCCGTTCATGGAGGTCCTGGCCGGGCGCAAGCCCGTGCGGCGACCGATCTGGCTCATGCGGCAGGCCGGGCGTTATCTGCCGGAATATCGGGAGATCCGCCAGAAGGCGGGATCGTTTCTGGACCTGTGCTACACGCCGGATCTAGCCACCGAGGTGACGCTGCAGCCGATCCGCAGGTTCGGTTTCGATGCAGCGATCCTGTTTTCCGACATTCTAGTTGTCCCCCATGCGTTCGGTCAGAAGGTCTGGTTCGCCGAGGGGGAAGGTCCGAAGCTGGAGCCGATTGCCGACATTGTCGGGCTTGATGCACTTGGGCAGGGCATCGATCTGGAGAGGCTGGCGCCGGTCTTCAGCGCAATCGGACAGATCAGGGCGGCGCTGCCCCATGACGTTCCCCTGATCGGCTTCTGCGGCGCTCCCTGGACGGTGGCGAGCTATATGATCGCCGGGAAGGGCACCCCAGATCAGGCTCCGGCGCGCGTCGTGGCCTATCGCGATCCGGAATTCCTGCAAGCCATGGTCGACAGGCTGGTCGACGGGTCGATTGCCTATCTCTGCCGTCAGGTCGAAGCGGGCGTGCAGGTCCTGCAAATCTTCGAGAGTTTCGGCGGAGCCTTGCCGCCGGCCTTGCAGCCACGCTGGAGCATCGATCCGATCGCGCGCATCGTCGCGGGGGTGAAAGCGCGCCATCCGCACGTCCCTGTTATCGTCTTCGGACGGGGCACAGGGGACGGCGTGGTGAACTATGCCAGGACCGGTGCTGCCGCGCTCGGGCTCGACTGGCAATTCGATCCGGGGCGGATCGACGCCGTGCTGCCTCCCGGGCTACCGGTGCAGGGGAATCTGGACCCGCTGGCGCTGGTTGCTGGCGGTGGTCCTCTCGACGAAGCCGTGCGGCGAATCGTCGAGGGTGTTGGCGATCGTCCCCATGTCTTCAATCTTGGCCATGGGATCGTGCCGCAAACGCCCATCGCGCATGTCGAGCGGCTGGTTGAGCGCGTGCGCAACGCCGATCGTTCCTGAGTTCGGCCGAAGAGAGACAGGCAAAGCCGCATGTATGAATGGATCAAGACCCTTCATGTCCTGGCCATCATCTCGTGGATGGCGGGGCTGCTCTATCTGCCGCGGCTTTTCGTCTATCATGCAAGTACGCAAGCTGGGTCCGCGCAGTCCGAAACGTTCAAGGTCATGGAGCGTCGGCTCCTGAAGGCGATTATGAACCCGGCGATGATCGTGAGCTGGGGCGCCGGGCTCTGGCTGGCCTGGTATGCGTCTTTGTTCAGCGCGGGCTGGTTCCATGGGAAGCTGGCGCTCGTGATCGGGATGTCGGCAGTGCACGGTATGCTTGCCCGCCACGTGCGCAATTTCGCCGCAGACCGTAACGCCAAGGCTCCGGTCTATTTCCGGGTCCTGAACGAGGTGCCGACCTTGATGATGGTCGGGATCGTCATCCTCGTGATTGTGAAGCCGTTCTGAACCCGCACGGGCCGAAGGCGCGCAGCTGCGGCCGATCCGGCGCCGTGTTGCAAAACA
>JBIPLL010000369.1:0-3602 GCA_044368425.1 Beijerinckiaceae bacterium | reverse complement strand
CAGCGTGTCTTCCCAGCTTAAAGCCCAGATCCTTGCCGAGGCCCTGCCTTACATCCAGCGCTTCTGGGACAAGACCGTGGTCATCAAGTACGGCGGCAATGCCATGACCGACCCGGTGCTGAAGGCCGCCTTCGCACGCGATGTCGTGTTGCTCAAGCTGGTCGGTCTTAACCCCGTGGTCGTACACGGGGGCGGCCCGCAGATCGAGGAAATGCTGCAACGGGTGGGCAAAAAAGGGGAGTTCATCCAGGGTATGCGTGTCACCGATGCCGAGACCATGCAACTGGTCGAAATGGTCCTGGGCGGCCAGGTCAACAAGGAGATCGTCCACCTTATCAATCAGGCCGGTGGCAAGGCCGTGGGCCTCACCGGCAAGGATGGCGCCTTTATCCGCGCCCGCCGGTTGATGATGGAGTCGAAGGACCGGCCCGGCGACCTGATCGACATCGGCCAGGTTGGCGAGGTCACCCAGATCGACCCGAGCCTGATCGCCTTCCTGGATTCCGGCGACTTCATCCCGGTCATCGCGCCGATCGGCATTGGTGACAGTGGCGAGACCTACAACATCAATGCCGATGTGATCGCCGGCAAGCTGGCCGAGGTGCTGAAGGCCGACAAGCTCGTCCTGCTCACCAACACCCCGGGCGTGCTGGACAAGGATGGTCAGCTGTTGACCGGTCTGACCCCGAAGGGTATCGATGAACTCGTCGCCGACGGCACCCTGTCGGGTGGCATGCTGCCCAAGATCGGCTCCGCGCTCGACGCCGCCCGCAACGGCGTGAAGGCGGTGCACATCATCGACGGCCGTGTCGAACACGCCCTTTTGCTCGAGATCCTCACTGACGAAGGCGTTGGCACCCTGATCAAGTCAAACTGATCAAGCCCCATGCATGCTTCACCGCGCTACGCCCGCCGCTGTGCCGTCATCAGGAAGACAGGATAGGCGCGACTCCCCCCTTCGCGTTCCTTGACGATCTCGAACACGGTACGAAAACGCACCGCTTCCAGACCTACCGCCTGCGTCAGGGTCGCCAGCGCCTCACGATCAAAGCCATGGTGGACATCATATTCAATACCGTGGAAAGAGCCGTCCTCAGCATCCAGATCGGCAATGCACAGATACCCGCCCGGCTTGAGCAGATCATGAAAGATGGACAGGATACGCCCCGTATCCGGCACATGATGCAAGGTCATCGAGGTGTAAATCAAGTCAAAGCGCTGTGCGGGCAGCGGGTCGGTCATCAGATCGAGGCGACACGCCTGCATCTCGGTATGCGCCTCGTGGGCGACAATCTTTTCCTCCAGCACCGCCAGCATCCCGGTCGAACTATCGGCCAGGGTCATCGGCCCCAACCGGCCGCGGAGCGGAAAACTGAGCAACCCGGTACCGCAACCGTAATCGAGCACCGTCATGCCAGCATGCAAGGGCACCTCCGCCGCGATCGCCTCGGCAATCCGGTGCGCGCGTTCCTGAAAGACAGGGTTCACATCCCACGCCCGTGCCTTGTCGTCAAAATGACTCATCGCCAGCCCCGCTGAAAACAAAGGCACGAAGCATAGTTCGAGATAGGCAACGGATTCAAGCCCTGCGTCAGCACTGCGTCATTCCAGCCTACCATTCCGTTGCGATATGGGGCGGTGAGCCAGGATGAGACCCGACCGCACGACGCCCCCTTGACAAATGTTCGTTCATTCGTAAGATAGTAACTTATTACTTTCTTTGTGATTGCCATGAAACCTCACTCCAAACACATGCCCGCCGATGAACGCCGCGCTGTCACGGTCGAAGCCGTTGTCAAGCTGGCCGCAGAACAGAATCCGAGCGAGATCACGACGACCGCGATCGCCCAGCACATGGGCGTGACCCAGGGCGCCCTGTTCAAACACTTTCCGACCAAGGACGCCATCTTGCAGGCAGTCATGACATGGGTCGCGGAACGCCTGCTCTCGCGGGTGGACAAGGCCGCGCAGTCCGCTGCGTCTCCGATTGCCGCACTGGAGGCAATTTTCATGACGCACATTGATTTCGTGGCCGAGCATCCCGGGGTGCCGCGAATGATGTTTGGAGAATTGCAGCGTGCAGCGGAAACGGCCCCAAAGCGCATGGTACAGACGCTCATCCGGCACTATGGCGAGCGTTTGCATCGGCTGATTGAGGCAGGCAAAGCGCAGGGGGAACTGGATGCCGCACTCGATACCGAGGCTGCCGCCACCCTGTTCATCGGCACTATCCAGGGGCTGGTTTTGCAGTCGCTGCTGGCCGGCGATGTGGGGCTCATTCGTAAAGATGCACCAAGAGCCTTCGCGATCTACCGGCATGGTATCGGGAGCCAACAATGAAAACACTGCCTTTGCAACGCCGTACTTTGGCGCTCATCGCCGTCATCGTGCCGCTGCTGGCGCTACTCGTCTATGTCGCCCTGCGCTCCGGCCCGTTGGCACCCGTGGCCGTGACCGAGGCCAGGGTCGAGTCGCGGGCGATCAGCCCCGCGCTGTTCGGCGTCGGCACGGTCGAAGCGCGCTACACATACAAGATCGGCCCGACCTTTGCCGGGCGTGTGAAGCGTCTGGCTGTTCATGTGGGTGACCATGTCAGAGCCGGTCAGTTGCTCGGCGAGATGGATCCGGTCGATCTCGACGATCGGGTTCACTCACAGGAGGCGGCGATCAAGCGCGCGGAGGCGGCGCTGCGCGAGGCGGCGGCACGGCAGACATACGCCAAAACTCAGGCGCGGCGCTACGAGCAACTGTTCGCCGCGCGATCAACCAGCGAGGAAATCCTCACCACCAAGCGGCAGGAACTGCAGATCGCCGATGCCGCCTTGGCGGCCGCGCAGGAAGACCTGGGCCGCACCCGATCCGATCGCGAGGGGCTGGTTGCGCAGCGGGTCAATCTGCGCCTGATTGCGCCGGTCGATGGGGTCGTAGCCCTGCGCGATGCCGACCCGGGCACGACCATCGTCGCGGGACAGGCCGTGGTGGAGGTGATCGATCCGAAGAGTCTGTGGGTCAATGTGCGCTTCGATCAGATCAGCGCGGCTGGTCTTGCCGCCGATTTGCCCGCCCGCATCGCCCTGCGTTCGCGCAGCGGCCAGAGCCTGAAGGGGCGGGTGCTGCGGGTGGAACCGAAGGCCGATGTGGTGACAGAAGAGACGCTGGCCAAAGTGATCTTCGACAAGGTTCCTGTGCCCTTGCCACCCATCGGAGAGCTCGCCGAAGTCACGATCGACCTGCCTGCGCTCCCGGCGGCGCCGCTGATTCCCAACGCCGCGGTGCAGCGCGACGGCGACCGGGTTGGCGTCTGGCAGATCACGGATGGCGGGCCGAACTTCATCCCGGTCAAGCTCGGGCGCGCCGACCTCGATGGCCATGTCCAGGTCGTTGAAGGCCTCAAGAAGGGAGACAGGATCGTGGTCTACAGCGAAGAGGCGCTCGACCCGCGCAGCCGAATCCATGTGGTCGAGCGCATTCCCGGGGCATCGAAATGATCAGCCTGGCCGGCCGCGACATTCTCCATGCCTGGGGAAAGTTCGTCTTCACCGGCGTGGGTCTCGGCCTGCTCATCGGTGTGACGCTGGTTATGGCCGGGGTGTACCGGGGCA
>JBIPLL010000691.1:0-3605 GCA_044368425.1 Beijerinckiaceae bacterium | reverse complement strand
CCACCAAGGCCAGAGCTAACTCGGCGCGGTCATTCGAGTCAGCCTCTCGGAGCTGGATCAGCTTCCGGCCAACAGCCACCCGATCCGATGCTGCGCCGCCCTGCTCCTTCAGGTATAGAGCGAATTTTCGGAGCAGAGCCGGATCCTCCGGACTCTCGCGCAATGCCTCCATGAGACGAGCGGAGTCAGTGGTGGCGATCGCCTTGATTTCACCGTTCGCCTTCGGCAGTGAGTTCCAGACCGATTTTGCATACGTGAGGATGGGTTTCCGGGCGAAGAGCACGAGCGCGGGAGTCACCAAAGCGATCACAAAAAGCGACCGAAGCATCAAGGAACGCGCACCTCGGAGGAGGCCGCCCATGAACGTGGGTTGGCCGTTGGCGGGTGCCCGGGTGTTCTCATCTGCGGCCGGACTTTCGACCTTCGGAGGTTCAACTTTCATCCGAAATAATCGAGCAGGGACTCGAAATCATCTCGCGGAGAAATGTGACAATAACGTGACCGTAATCCATTCGCCCTCAGATCAGAAGTTCGCTATGACTGGCTCGTCTCGTGGGGTCGGAAACCAACATCCGGTCCCTCGGGTGAAATCAAACCACACAAACAACTGAATGAAATTAAAGACTAAAATCATTGCCCTGCTTGCACTCGCAAGTTCGGCCTTGGTGATTCCGGCCAACGCCGCAGTCACTTTCACCCAAGGGGATCTGATCCTCGCGGTGCGTTCTGCCACAGAGGGAAAAACCTACATGGTTAACCTCGGTGCAGGCACCACCTATCGTGATGCAACGGCTGACAACACGAGTGTTGTCACTGTCCTGACGGACCTTAACGCCAACTTTTCGGGTTGGCAGAATCGGGCTGATGTGACCTGGAGCGTCTTTGGCGTCCGTGCATCTAGCACGCTTGCAGGCGTTGTGAATGGCGACCCAGGCCAGACGATCTACATCTCACGTGCCCAGAATCCTGTGGGTGTTCAGGAGACAGCTTGGGGTGTTGCGGGTCAGACGATCAATTCCACCAACCACGGCAATGCCGCGATTAACATTGCGGGTGTGCAAGTTGAGTTCACCAATGCGACTCCGACTTTGCTCCCAAATGCCACGGTGCTCCTCGACAACCAGACCGTCTATGACACCGTGGGTAACACATGGGCTGCCTTCGTTAATAGCGGTGGTTCACAGGGTAACTTCGGTGCAGGCACTGCGGGCACCGCTCTTGATTTGTTCCGCTCCCTCGGAACAACCACAGGAGCTAACCCAACCGGGACTCTCCGTGTCGGTTCCTATGAAGGAACCTTCCACATCAGCGACCAAGGCGTCGTTGGTTACTCCGTCGCGCCGACCTTCGCGGCGATTCCTGAGCCTAGCCGCGCTTTGTTGCTCGGACTTGGTGCCACGGGATTGCTCTTCCGTCGTCGCCGTTCCGTCAAAGCTGCCTAATTCACCTAACCCAAGTCAACTTACTTTCTTTAATTACTCCACATGAAAACAAAAGCTCTATTAGCTGCCAGCGCCTTGTCGCTGGCCCTCGCGCCGGCCACTCAAGCTGACGTGACCATCAACATCACCGGTTCCACCGCGTTCCGTTCCGTTACCATGCAGGCCATCGTCAACACTCTGGGTAGCGCCGAAGGTGCTTGGGAAGGTACCGGCACCGCTCTCGGAAGCTCCAACAAAGCGAGCTTCAAAGGTACGATCTCCGGAATCTCCGGAATCGTTACCGTTAACACGAACTGGAATGGTTCGGTTGAAGGGATGACCATTGTGGGTGCAGGCAATGCGACCAGCGGATGGATCGACTCAGCCACCGCGACCTTCGCTCCAGCGAACAATGGCACCTTCGGAAATCGCTACGCCGTTGGTGCTGCTCCAAAGACATCCTTGGTTCCCACCGTTGCTTGCTCTGACGTTTATCAGGCATCCACGACGGTCACAGCTTCCTTGGAAGATGTGATTGGCGGTGTGATTCCGTTCAAGTATGTGGCAAGCGAAAGCGCTCCCGTGACGCTCAACAACATGTCGGACCAACTGCACGAGGCACTTTGGGCGATTGGTGTTCAGCCCCTGAGCCTGTTCACAGGTGATGCAGCCGACACCCGTCAGGTTTACGCCGTCGGTCGTGATGCTGGTTCGGGTACCCGCGTTACCCGTCTCGCGGAGACTCGCTATGGCATCACCAAACCGGTGACCCAATGGCGCGTGACCACCGCAAGTGGTGTGGCTTCAGTGTTCCGCCTCTGGCCGAGCCAAGTTGAGGAGCCAACCCCGCCTTCGGGTTCGTTCAATGACGCTACTCTCTTGGGTAACGGCGGGTACACCAGCGGTAGCAGCATCGCTACCATCCTGGGATGCACCAGCACGAGCGTTGAGCTTCGTGATGGAGCGAATGGTCTCTTGGCCTCAGGGCAGAGCGTTGTTGCCGTGGGTCATCTGGGTTTGAATGACGCTTCGGTTGCAATCACTGCCGGTGCGAAAGAGCTCACTTACAACGGTGCGGTGTATAGCCAAGACAACGTGCGGAACGGTAAGTACACCGCCTGGGGATACCTCCACGTGTTGAACCAGACCGGAGCCCTGAGCGCCGACCAAGTCCTTGCTCGTGACGCCATCGTCAATGCATTCGGTTCCTCCTTGCTCCCATTCGGAGCTACGGTTGAAGCTGGTATTGACGTCAATACGATGGCCGTTTCCCGCTCCGAAGACGGTGGCCTTGTTGGTCCTTAGTTGAGTTGAATGATCTGATTTCCCTCGCGGGGAGTCTACGATCGTCTTGTTTGTCGAACTGGCTCCGGTGGATTCACCGGGGCCAGTTTTTTGTTTGGAAGAATCTTGAATTGGGAGTTTGATGAATCTTTATGAGCCGAGCCTTTTATTTTTCGTTGGCTGGAAATTTTATTCTGATCGCCGTTAGCCTGGCGCTTTGGGTGAGGGGTAATGTACTGCCCTCATCAATCCAGGCCGTTTCTTCGGAGTCCCCGGCCTTTCATTGGCGGCAGATTGACTCCGATGATTTTCCCACTTTTGTCAGCAATCTCCGTTCCATCGGTTGTCCCGAGAGCATCATTCACGACATTGTGAAAGGGGAGTTGACTGAAATTTACGCAGAGAAAGAAAAGGCGGCGGTGGCACCTGCTCTTCCAAATGAAGCACGCCCGACCCCAACCTCTGCGGTCCGCACAGCGGGTTCACAGCCGAGGCCAACGGTCTTAGAAGTGCGGGCGGAGAGGGATCAGACCCTGGCGGCTCTCTTAGCGCCCGCTGGTCCCGCAAAACGAGCTGTTTCCCCTGCGATCCGTGATGGCCAGCCTGCTGTTTTCGATCTCCCGAATTCGGTGAGCCCCCAGAACACTGCGCAGCCTCAGGTGGTGCAACAGGCGCAGACCCCGATGCCCGTTTACCCCGTTTTTGCCTCTCATGTTTTGGGCTCCACGAATTCAAGCTCGACTTCTCCCAAAACGGGGACCGAGACGAACGAAACTGGCGCATCTCCAGCAGCGGCCCCCGTCAGCGTGGCGGAGCAGATGGCGCTGGAGAAGATTCAGAATGACTTTGTCCAAGCCGTCGGTGGTTCAGATCAAGATCCTACGGACCCCGCTTATTTGG
>JBIPLL010000014.1:0-14510 GCA_044368425.1 Beijerinckiaceae bacterium | reverse complement strand
GGCGGCGGCATCGCCGCCTTCCGTTCGCTTGAGCTGATCCGGGAACTGCGCCGGCGCGGCGCCCATGTACGCTGCATCCTGACGGCAGGCGGCGCGCAATTCGTGACGCCGCTTTCGGTCGCCGCCCTGTCGGGCGAGAAGGTGCATCAGGACCTGTTCTCGCTGACCGATGAAGCGGAGATGGGCCATATCGAGCTGTCGCGCGCGGCCGATCTCCTCGTCGTCGCTCCCGCCACCGCCGACCTGATGGCGCGGATGGCGCAAGGCATGGCCAATGATCTCGCCACGACGGCCTTGCTCGCCACCGACAAGGCGGTGCTGATCGCGCCCGCCATGAATGTCCGCATGTGGCTCCACCCCGCCACGCGTCGCAATCTGGCCCGTCTGGAAGCCGACGGAATCGCGTTCGTCGGCCCCGACGAGGGCGAGATGGCCTGTGGCGAATTCGGCCCCGGCCGCATGGCGACGCCAACGGCCATCGCCGATGCGGTCGAGGCGAGGCTTGCGCCCTCCGCGCCCGGGCCGCTGGCGGGCCGGCATGTCCTCGTCACCTCCGGCCCCACGCACGAGCCCATCGACCCCGTGCGCTATATCGCCAACCGCTCCTCCGGCAAGCAGGGCCATGCCATTGCGGCAGCCGCAGCCGCAGCCGGCGCGCGCGTCACGCTGGTCAGCGGCCCGGTGAACCTGCCCGATCCGCCAGGCGTCGACGTCGTCCATGTCGAGACGGCGCGCGAGATGGCGCAGGCTGTGGACGCGGCCCTGCCGGCCGATATCGGCGTCTTCGCGGCTGCCGTGGCCGACTGGCGCGTGGCGCAGGACAGCACGCGCAAGATCAAGAAGGAGGGCGGGGTGGTGCCTGCCCTGTCGCTCACGGAGAACCCCGACATCCTTGCCGGTATAGCCCGACGCGAGGGTCCGTCCCGGCCGCTGCTCGTCGTGGGCTTTGCGGCGGAAACCCACGATGTCATTGCCCATGCGCAGGCCAAGCGCGCGCGAAAGGGTTGCGACTGGATCGTCGCCAATGACGTCTCGCCGCAGACCGGCATCATGGGCGGGGACCGCAACGCGGTGCACATTGTCGACGAAGCCGGAATCGAAACATGGCCGGATCTCGACAAGGTGGAGGTTGCCCGCCGCCTTGTCGCCCGCATGGCGCAGGCACTTGAAGGGAAGGTCTGGACATGAGGTACCGCAGATGAGCCCGCCTCATACGCTGACCGTGCCGGTACGCATCCTGGACCATGGGGAGGGTCTGCCGCTGCCCGACTACGCAACGGCAGGAGCCGCCGGCTTCGATCTTCTGGCCGCTATTCCCGCCGATGCGCCATTGGTTGTAAAAAAGCACGCGCGCGCTCTTGTCCCTGCCGGTATTACGCTCCATCTGCCTGTAGGATTCGAGGCTCAGGTCAGGCCTCGGTCGGGTCTAGCGCTCAATCATGGCGTAACAGTCCTGAATGCGCCTGGCACGATCGATGCCGATTACCGCGGCGAAATCCGCGTGCTTCTCGTTAACCTGGGGGACGACGACTTCGTCGTGCGCAGGGGAATGCGGATCGCGCAGATGGTCGTTGCGCCCGTCACGCGTGTGGCATTGCAACCGGTGGCGCAGATCCCGGGCAGTGAACGCGGCAGTGGCGGGTTCGGTTCGACGGGAACCTGAGCGGTCGGGTCGAGGGGAACCCGGAGCCTGCCATGATACTTCTCTCCCGCCGTTCGCTTCTCGCGATTGCGGCCGTCGTCGACATCGCCTTGCACGGGCGTCCCGCGCCGGTCTCGGCCAAGATGCTGTCTGTCCGCCACGACCTGCCCCCGCGTCATCTCGAAACGATGCTGCAGGCTCTCGTGCGCGCCGGCATCCTGAAGGGCATTCGCGGCCCGCGTGGCGGCTACGAATTCGCCCGGGAGCGCCGCCGCGTGACGGCCGGCGACATCGTCCGGGCCGCGATGCAGGCGACCGGCGAGGATTCCATGCCGCCGATCCCGCATTCCCGTCTCGTGGACGAGGTCGTGGGGCCCATCGTCAAGGTGTCTGGCGAGAGCTTCCTGCGCGAACTGGATGGCTACACGGTCGAGGATCTGTGCCGCGAGGCAGAGGAGAAGGGCGTGTTTGGCATGGCGCCGGCAATGGCCGATTTCACAATTTGAACTGTGAAATTTTAATTCACGTTGATTATGAGTGTGAATTAACTCAATAATGAGGCACGGCCACGTCCTGGCATGCCTTAACGCCAACTGCCCGCCGTCTTTTCGCGTTTCGCAATCGGAGGAGCCCGCCATGTCGAGCGCCGCGAATATGCCTTTGATCGCCCCCGGCCGAGGCCGCGTCTACGACTCCATCACCGACACGATCGGCGATACGCCCATCGTGCGCCTGAACCGGCTAGCACGGGAAAAGGGCGTCAAGGCGAACCTGCTGGCCAAGCTGGAATTCTTCAATCCGATTGCCAGCGTCAAGGACCGGATCGGCGTCAACATGATCGAGGCGCTGGAGGCGGACGGGACTATCGGACCCGGCGTGACCTTGATCGAGCCGACATCCGGCAATACCGGCATCGCGCTCGCCTTCGTGGCCGCGGCGCGCGGCTACCGCCTCATCCTCGTCATGCCCGAGACCATGTCGATCGAGCGGCGCAAGATGCTGGCCTTTCTGGGCGCCGAAATCGTGCTGACCCCCGGGCCGCAGGGGATGCGCGGCGCGGTTGCCCGCGCGGAGGAACTCAAGGCCGAGATTCCGGGGGCAGTCATCCCGCAGCAATTCAAGAACCCGGCCAATCCCGAGATCCATCGCCGCACGACGGCCGAGGAGATCTGGAACGATACCCATGGCGAGGTCGATTACTTCGTCGCGGGCGTGGGCACGGGCGGAACGATCACGGGCGTGGGTCAGGTGCTCAAGCCCCGTCGTCCGTCTCTGAAGGTCGTGGCGGTCGAGCCGGAGGATTCGCCTGTCCTGTCGGGTGGCCAGCCCGGCCCCCACAAGATCCAGGGGATTGGCGCGGGCTTCGTGCCCGACGTTCTCGACCGCTCGATCATCGACGAGGTGGTGACGGTCGGCAACCAGACCGCCTTCGACACCTCGCGCCTGCTGGCCCGCATCGAGGGCATTCCGGGCGGCATCTCCTCGGGTGCTGCGGTTGCGGCCGCGCTCGAGATTGCGGCACGCCCCGAGGCTGCGGGCAAGAACATCGTGATCATCATCCCGTCCTTTGCGGAACGCTACATTTCGAGCGCCCTCTTCGAGGGGCTCTGATCGCATCTGCAGTCCGACCGGAAAAACGCTGCCCGATGGGCGGCGTTTTCGCTTCAGGGGGCGATGAGCTTCGGCAGGCCGTCGAGCGAGGCGGCGACCGCGACGGGCGGAAGGCCCGGATATTCGTCCGGCATCCCCGCGCGATTGACCCAGAGACAGCGCAGGCCAAAGGCTGTGGCGCCGGCCACGTCCCAGCGATTGGACGAGACGAACAGGGTTTGCGCCGGCTTTGCGCCGAGCCTGCGCTCGATCAGCGTGTAGGTCGCGGGATCGGTCTTGAAGGTGGCGGCCTCGTCGACCGAAATCACGGCATCGAAGAGAGCGGTGAGCCCTGACGCCTCGACAGCCTCCGCCAGCATGCCCGCCGTGCCGTTCGACAGGATGGCGGTCTTCAGCCCCGCCGCCCGCACGGCTCCCAGAACCTCAGCCACCTCCGGATAGGCATCGAGCACGCGATAGGCGTCGAGCAAAGGCTCGCGACAGGACCGGTCGATCTGCGGCATGCGGGCAAGCGCATGGTCCAGTGCCTGCTGCGTCAGCGTCCAGAAATCCGACCTCTGGCGGGCAAGGGCCATCACCCACGAATATTCGAGCTGCTTGCCGCGCCAGATCTCCGACAGCCGGCCGGCATCCGGGCCAATGGCCGCCGCATGACGGCTGACCGCCGCGTGCACGTCGAACAGCGTGCCATAGGCATCGAACACGACGGCGCGGATGTTGGGCAGGCGATGGGCGGTATGGCTGATCGTGGACATGGCTGGCTCATGACGGCGGCGCCTGAAACTGGCCCGCTTTCGCCCCAGTGGCAATGACCGGATCTCCCATCACGCAAGGCACCTGCCGCGCATCAGGACAATTCATGGACCGCGAGGCCCGGCATCCGTTGACGCGGACGGGCCCGGTCGCGACCATCATGCCAAAGGGGAGTCGATGATGAGCTGGCATACGCAGACGTGGAACTGGATCGACGGGCAATGGGTCGAGGGCAATCCGGCCATCATCGGCCCGCGCAGCCATGCGGCATGGCTCGGCTCGACCGTCTTTGACGGTGCCCGTGTCTTCGAGGGCGTGATGCCCGATCTCGACAGGCACGCCGCCCGGCTCAATCGCTCCGCTTTGGCGCTCGGGCTCGAGCCGAAGGTGACCGCCGAGGCCATCGTCGAACTGACGCTTGAAGGCGTGCGCAAGTTCGCACCGGGCACCGGGATCTATGTGAAGCCGATGTACTGGGCCGAGGCCGACGGCCCGGTGACCATCGTGCCGGACGCCGCCTCGACCCGCTTCTGCCTGTGCCTGTTCGAGGCGCCGATGCCGGTGCCCGGCGGCCAGAGCCTGACGGCAACGCGGTTCCGTCGTCCGACCATCGAGACCATGCCGACCGATTCGAAGGCCGGCTGCCTTTATCCCAACAATGCCCGCGCCATCCGCGAGGCGCGCGAGAAGGGCTTCGACAACGCGCTCGTCTGCGACATGCTCGGCAATGTGGCGGAGACGGGCACGGCGAACATCTTTCTCGCCCGTGACGGCGTCGTGCGCACGCCGGCCCCGAACTGGAGCTTCCTCAACGGCCTCACCCGCCAGCGCGTCATCGGCCTGTTGCGCCAGGACGGCATCGCTGTCGAGGAATGCGCCCTGCGCTTCGAGGATTTCCTGGCGGCCGACGAGGTTTTCATCACCGGCAATTATTCCAAGGTCATGCCGGTCCTGCGCGTCGAGGATCGGGAATTCCAGCCCGGCCGCATGTTCCGCCGCGCCCGCGAACTCTACTGGGACTTCGCCCATAGCCGCGTGGTGCCGCAGGCGTGACTTGACCCCCATCCGCGCTAGCTCATGCTCACGGGATCAGGGGAGCGCGGGATGGGGATCAGGACGACACTGGCGGCTTGCGGCATCGCACTGGCGCTGCTCGTACCGCAGGCGGGAGCAAGGGCCGAGCCGGTCGATCTGGAACTCGTGCTCGCGGCGGATGGATCAGGCTCCATCGACATTGATGAGTTGCGGCTCCAGCGTCAGGGCTGGGCCGATGCGCTGCGCAGTCCCGATGTGCTGAACGCCATCCGCACCGGCATGATCGGCGCCATCGCGGTCGCCTATTTCGAATGGGGCGGCCCGGATTCGCAGGTGCTGATCGCTGACTGGCACGTGGTGAAGGACGCCCCCAGCGCCGAGGCCTTCGCACAGGTGCTGCTCACCCGCCCGCGCGGCGCCACCGGCTACAACTCGATCTCCAACGCGATCGATTTCGGTGTGCGTCTCGTCGAGGACAACGCCCATGACGGCACCCGCCGCGTCATCGACATATCCGGTGATGGCCCGAATTATGGCGGGCGCCCGCTCGCCGCTGCCCGCGCCGATGCGCTGGCAAAGGGCTTCACCATCAATGCCCTCGCCATCCGTCGGCCGGGCGGGCGCCCGGGCGGACCCGGCGGCCAGCCGCTCGAGGAGTACTACGCCAGGAGCGTGATCGGCGGCCCCGGCGCCTTTGTCGAGATCGCCGACGAGGAACGCCCCTTCGCGCTCGCCGCCCGCCGCAAGCTCGTCAACGAGATCGCGAGCCTGCCCCAATGCGGGCAGGTGCGGTGCGCTATCGTCGCGGGCCGCTGACATGCGCCTCGATACCCGTCTGACCCGCCGCCTGCGCCTGCGCCATCCCGTTCTGTCGGCGCCCATGGCCGGTGCCTCGGGCGGCGCGCTCGCGGCAGCCGTCAGCATGGCCGGCGGCCTGGGCCTGATCGGCGGCGGCTATGGCGATGGCGACTGGCTCGACGCGCAGTTTGCGGCAGCCGGCAACCGCCCGGTCGGCTGCGGCTTCATCACCTGGGCGCTGGCGAAGCGGCCGGAACTGCTGGCCTCCGTGCTCGCACGCGGCCCGAAGGTGCTGATGCTGTCCTTCGGCGACCCCGCCCCCTTCGCGCCCGCAATCCGCGAGGCCGGCGTGCCGCTCGTCTGCCAGGTGCAGGACATGGCCGGCGCCCGGCAGGCTCTGGCGGCAGGCGCCGACATGATCGTGGCGCAGGGCGGGGAGGCTGGCGGCCACGGGTCTTCGCCCCGAATTGGCGCGACGCGCAGCACCCTGACGCTCATGCCCGAGATCGCGGACCTCATCGCGTCGCGCTCGCCCGAAACGCTCCTGATCGCAGCCGGCGGCATCGCCGACGGGCGCGGGCTGGCCGCAGCTCTCATGCTGGGCGCCGAAGGCGTGCTCGTAGGCTCCCGCTTCTGGGCGACGCGCGAGGCGCTTGTTGCGCCCCCATTGCAGGCGGCGGCCGTCGCGGCCGGTGGCGACGACACCCTGCGTGGCCATGCACCTGACGTCGCGCGCGGGCTCGACTGGCCGGCAGGCTATTCGATCCGCGTTCTGCGCAACGCCTTCATGGAGCGCTGGCACGGCCGCGAGGCGGAACTGAAGGCGGCGTTCGACAGCGAGGGCCCGGCCTACCGGCAGGCCGCCCTCGACGGCGATCCCGACCGTACTGCTGTGATCGTCGGTGAGGCGGCGGGGCTGATCCATGATGTCCCCCCGGCGGCGACCGTGCTGGAACACATGGTGGCGCAGGCGGTTGACCGGCTGGGTGCTTCGCATCCGCTTGTGGTGTCGGATACGGGAGAAGGCCATGAAATCGGCTTGGACGGCAGCCCTGATCGGAGCCACCATGGCGGGCGCGATGCTGGCACAGCCCGCAAGCGCCTATGAGCAGCCGCCGCGCGGGGGCGATTGCCGGGCGATGATGGCACGGGCCGGCGGCAAGACCGTCTGGCTCGGACGTTTCCAGGGCGGGCGCGAGATCGAGATCATGTTCGACGTCGAGACGATCGACATGCATTACGACGAGGGCTGCTTCGCGACGAAGGCCGCCTGCGAGCGCTGGCTCTACCGGCTGAAATCGATCTACCAGATGTATCCGGTCCACGATTCCTGCCAGCCTCTGCGACCCGCGCCCCGTCGCTGATCAGATCCGCCGCAGCGGCACGCGCATGACCCGCGCGCAGGCAAGCAGTAGGCCCGCATAGACGAGCCCGCCCAGCGCGGCGGCAAGCGCAAGCGTCGTGAAGGCGGCCGACAGATGCAGCCCGCCCGGCAGATCGAGGGCCGGCAATGGCACGAGACGGGGCAGGCCGGCCAGCACCGCCATCAGCGCCAGCGATGCGCCTCCCACCGCCAGTGCGATGCGCCCCAGCGTCCCGTCCGGCCGCGTCCAGCCCTTGTGGAGCGCAATGCCGGTCAGGATCGCGAGATTGATCCAGGCCCCCAGCGCTGTCGCGAGCGCCAGTCCCGGCGCGCCGTAAAGCGGCATCAGCCACAATTTCAGCAGGACATTGATGCCAACCGCACTCATCGAGGCGATGACCGGCGTGCGTGTGTCGCCCCGCGCGAAGAAGGGCGCGACGGCCGAGCGGATCAGCACGACGGCGGGCAGCCCCACCGCATAGGCCGCCAGCACAGAGCCCGCCGCCTGCGCTGCCGCCTGATCGAAGGCCCCGCGCACGAACAGCGCTTCCATGACCATGACCGGCAGGACGAGGAAGGCGACAAGGAACGGCGCCGACAGCATCAGCGTGAAGGCGGCGGAGCGGTTCTGCGCCCGGATCGCGCCCGCTTCGTCGCCCTGGGCCAGCAGGCGGCTCATCTCCGGCAACAGGACGGTTCCCGCCGCGATGCCGACGACGCCGACGGGCAGCTGGTAGAGCCGGTCGGCATAATAGAGCGCCGAGGCCCCGCCCGCCGCCAGATAGGTGACGAGGATCGTGTCGGCGAACATGGCGATCTGCGTGCCTGCCGCCCCGATCGTGGCGGGCAGCAGCGCCTTGAAGAACCCGCGCGTTGGCGCATCGAGCCGCGGCGCGGCAAGCTGAGGCAGTGCCTGCGCGCGCGAAGCCGCCACCCAGACGAGCAGCAATTCGAGAAGCCCTGCCGCAAAGACTCCCCATGCGGCGGCATGGGCGGCGCTGGGGAACAGGAAGGCGGCAGCGACCGCCGCCACGATGGCGACATTCAGGAGCACGGGGGCCGCCGCCGCTGCCGCGAAGCGCCCATGCGCGTTCAGCACGCCCGAAAGCAGCGTCACCAGCGAGACGAAGACCAGATAGGGAAAGGTGATCCGCGTCAGCACGACCGCGAGGCTCCCGCGCGTCGGCTCGTCGGCAAAGCCCGGCGCGAGCCAGCCGATGACGAGATCCATCCGCCACATCGCGAATGCGGTCAGCAGGCTCACGGCAAGGGCAAGCAGCACCATGATGCGCCCGCTGAACAGCCGCGCCGGTGCCTCGCCCTCCTGGGTCAGGATGCGCGTATAGGCCGGCACGAAGGCGGAGTTGAAGGCACCTTCCGCGAAGATGGCACGGAAATGGTTCGGCAGCCGGTTTGCGACCGAGAACACGTCCATGAGCGCGCCGGCACCCAGCACTGCGGCCAACACGATGTCGCGGGCAAAGCCCGTGATGCGCGACAGCAGCGTCCAGGCGCCGACGGAGAGGATGCGCTTCAGCATCAGCCTGTCCGTTCATCGCGAACGGGAGCAACCGGCGGGGCCGGATCGAGTCCCACGCGTTCGGCGACAAGGTAGAGTGGCCGGCGCTTCACCTCCGCGAAGATGCGCCCGACATATTCGCCGATCACGCCCAGCGAGATGAGCTGGATGCCGGAAAAGAACATCACCGAGACGATCAGCGAGGGAAAGCCGGGCACGTCGCTGCCCACGATGATGGTGCGCGCCAGAAAATAGATCGCGCTGAGCATCGCAACGAACGAGATAACGAGCCCGCTATAGGTCGCGATCTTGAGCGGCACCGTCGAGAACGAGCTGATCCCGGCAAAGGCGAGCCGGAACAGCTTGCGAAAGCTCCATTTCGTATCGCCATGCAGCCGCTCGCCCACCACATAGGGCACGCCGGTCTGACGATAGCCGACCCAGGCATAGAGCCCCTTGGAGAACCGGTCCCGTTCGCCCATGCGCCGCAGCGCATCGACGCAGACCCGGTCGATGAGCCGGAAATCGCCGGCCCCCTCGGGCAGGGGAGTTTCGCCGAAAGCATCGAAGATCTTGTAGAAGCGCTGCGCAAACCAGCGCTTCAGCGGACTTTCGCCGTCGCGGTCCGTGCGCTGGCCATAGACCATCTGGAAGCCGGCCCGCCACTGCGCCACGAATTCGCGGATCGTCTCGGGCGGATGCTGGAGATCGGCATCCATGATCACGACCGCCTCGCCCCGCGCGTGGTCGAGGCCAGCCGCGATGGCAACTTCCTTGCCGAAATTGCGGCTGAAGCTGATCCCGCCGATGCGCGGATCTCGCGCATGGGCGGCCGTGACCGCCATCATCGTGGCGTCGGTGCTGCCATCATTGACGAAGACGATCTCGAAACGCGCGACGAGTTCCTCCAGCACCGGGATGAGTCGCCCGATAAGCGGACCGATATTCTCCGCCTCGTTGAAGACAGGGATGACGACCGACAGCGTGATGGCGTCGGGCCTGGGGCGGGCGGAGGGAGTGTCTGGGGACGACATCAGCCGGACCTTGCGCCGCAGCGGCGCGAACCTTGAAGGGGTGGGCTTGGTTTTGACGACTGGCCGCGCCCGTGGCAAGCCTCGCAACGCGCTCGGTTCGGGGAAAGCGAATGAAAGACACCGTCATCCGCCTGATCCTGTGTGCCGACGACTATGCGCTGACACCCGCCGTGAGCGACGGCATTCTGGCGCTTGCCCGCGACGCACGACTGTCGGCCGTCGGCTGCATGACGAACCGCCCGCACTGGCCGCTTGCCGCGCCTGCGCTCCTGCCATTGCGCGGGCCGCGCCTTGCCGTCGGCCTGCATCTGAACCTGACGCTCGGACCGCCGCTCGCCAACCTCCCGCGCCTCGCGCCCGGCGGCGTCCTGCCGCCCTTCAACAAGCTGCTGCGCTGGTCGCTGCTCGGTCTGCTGCCGAAAACCGATCTGATCGCGGAGATCGAGCGACAGCTCGACGCCTTCGAGCACGAGGCGGGCAGCCCGCCCGATTTCGTGGACGGGCACCAGCATGTCCATGTGCTGCCGGGCGTGCGGGCGGCGCTGTTCGATGTGCTCACCCGGCGCGGCTTGCAGCCCCGCACCTGGCTGCGCGATCCAGCCGACACTTGGAACGCGATTTCGGCTCGCGGCGTGGCCACGGCCAAGGCGCTGGTGATTGCCACGCTCGCCCGAGGTTTCGGCGACCGCGCACGCGCCCTCGGCTTTGCGACCAATCGGGGCTTTGCGGGCGTCAGCCCCTTCGATCCGAAATCCGACTTTGCCGGTCAGATGGCCCGGTTCCTTGTGGCTCCGGGCCCCGATCACCTTGTCATGTGCCATCCGGGCTTCATCGACCCGGCCCTGCGGCGCCTCGACCCCGTCGTCGAGACGCGCCCCATCGAACAGGCCTTCTTCGCGTCGCCCGACTGGGACGCCATGCGCGAGACACACGGGATCGAACTCGTCGCGTGCCCGCGCCCGGCCTGACATACGAAAAAGGCGGGGCTTTCGCCCCGCCTGGTTCCGCCCGATGGCGACTGTCGTCAGCCGATCGCCTTCTGGAACATCTCGTCCACGTAATCCCAGTTCACCAGATGATCCATGAAGGCCTTGAGGTAGTCGGGCCGGCGGTTGCGATAGTCGATATAGTAGGAATGCTCCCACACGTCGCAGCCGAGGATGGGCGAGGCGCCATGGACGAGCGGGCTCTCGCCATTTGCGCTTTTCATCACTACGATCTTGCCATTCTGCACGGCGAGCCAGGCCCAGCCTGAGCCGAACTGTGTCACGCCGGCCTGGATGAAGTCTTCCTTCATCTTCTCGACGGATCCAAGGTCTTCCTTGATCTTCGCCTCAAGCTTGCCGGGAATGGCGCCGCCGCCATTGGGCTTCATCCAGCGCCAGAAGTGCAGATGGTTGTAATGCTGGCCCGCATTGTTGAAGAGCCCGGCATTCTTGCCAAAGGAGCCCTTGACGATCTCTTCAAGCGACTTGCCCTCGAATTCGGAACCCTTCAGCAGGTTGTTGCCGTTGTTCACGTAAGCGAGGTGATGCTTGTCATGATGATATTCCAGCGTCTCCTTCGACATGTAGGGCTGGAGCGCATCATGGGCATAGGGAAGGTCGGGAAGGGTGAAAGTCATGGGTCTGGCTCCACAGCACCTGAGCCTCGAGGGGGAGGCGGGCATAGCGATCACCGGTCCGTGTGGAAACCGGTATGGCTTTTAGTTAAGGCCGACCATGTGTCCTGACAATGCACGACGCCTCAACCCATGCGGGAGAAGGGCACGAAAATACCGGCGATTGCACGTTTGTTGACGAAACAATAACCTTGACAGCGCGAAGTGTGTGGCGTTGTGCGCCCCTGATTTGGCTGCCTTGCGGCGGAGGGAAGGGGTTGGTGTCGCGATCCGGCGCAACGGCGTGTCGGACGCAATGAGGAGGATGAGGCATGTGGCTGTTGCTGGCCGTGCTGGCGCTGTCGATGATGGGCGCCGGCGGCGCCATGTTCTGGCAGGGCCTCGACATCATCCTCGTCGAGCGGGGCTGGTCCTTCGTCATTGCCGGAACGGTGTTGTTTGCAGGCGGCGCGCTGCTGCTCGCACTGTCCCTCGTCCTGCGTGAGCTGCGCCACATCGCGCGCGATCCGCTGGCCGTCGCCGAACCTGCGGCTGCCACCCAGGCCGCACAGCCCGAACCGCCTGCCGACGCGGTCCGCAGGCCCATCCTGCCTGATCTCGAACCGGAGACGGTGCCTGCGCCCGCGCGCCCTGGCCAGCCCGAGCCGGCATATGCGGCGATTCCGCCTGCTGGTGCAGGCATTGCCGCTGCGACTCTGGCTGCGGGCGCGGCTGCCTTTGCCGCCACGCGCAGCGACGAGCCGCGCGAGCCCGTCAGCGACTGGACCCGGGACGAATGGACGCCGCAAGCGCCGGCTGTCGCGACCGCGACGCGTGACGACGCTGCTTTCGATCTTGCCCATCTCGAACCGGTTCGTCTCGACCCTGTTCGCGCTGACGACGATCATGCGGACGCGACGCCCGCACGGCGCGACGATCCGGCCTTCGACGAGCTGACGGCCGATTTCGCGCGTATCGACTATGCCAGGACGCAGCCGCTCGCGGCGCTGGACCAGCCCACGCAGCTCGATGCCGACAGGGCGCAGGAACAGGGCGCTCTGGATGATGCGACGGCGGACGGCGGTCCCGTTGCGGACGAAGCCGTTGCGGCATCCCGGCCCGCAACGGAAGACGATTCTGCCGCGCAGCCGCCGGTCATGCGCCCGGCTTTCGACGAGCTTCCGCCGCCACCTGCTCCTGCCCCGGCCAATGCCGGCAGATTGTCGACCCGGCTCCGCTCCTGGCTCTCGCCGGCACCGAAGTCGCCTGCGCCTGTGGCGCCGCCTCCGCTGCTCCCGCCAGCCCTGCCCGGGACGCAGCAAGCTGCCGCCCTGCAGGACGACCTTGCACAAGCCGTCGAAAGCGACGACCGGTCCACCGCCGCCGACCGGAGCGAAGCCGACAATCCCGCACCGGACCTCGCTGCGCCCGACCTCGCTGCATTCGAGCGCGAGCTGACCGAGCGCCTCAAGCGCGATCTTGCCCTGCGCGACGACTGGGCCGAGCCCGAAGGCGAGGCTGCGGCCGTTGCAAGCGGGCCCGACTCGACGACGCCCGATGACGCCTCAACGCTTCCCGCGCCGGATCTCGATGCGCTTGAAGAGGCCACGCTCGGGTCGGCCCCACCTCCGACCGACGCCGACAAGGGCGATCTCGAAGCCGACACAAGGGAAAGCCTCGCCGCGCTGGACCCGTTGATGACGGGCGGCCGCGACTGGTCTCTTGCGACCCCGGCGCCCGAGGCCCCGGACTTGCGGCCCGCTCTGGACGAAGGCGATACCGGCGGGCAGCCCTCGGCCGGAAGCGGCCAGCCGCAGGAAGATGCCGGCTACAGCTTCGACATGCCGGTCGTGGTCCGCACCTACACGGCGGGCGACAATTCCTACGTGATCTTCTCGGATGGCTCCATCGAGGCCGACACGCCCGACGGCCATTTCCGCTTCTCCTCCATCGACGAGATGAAGGCCTTCGTGGCTGGCGGCGGCAAGAGCTGAATGAGCCGCTGACGACAGGCGGTGCCTCGGCCGCCTATTTGATCCGGGCGATGAGCTGCCTGAACACGGGCGTCCCGGCCCGCTGCAGCCATTCGAAGGCCACCATCTCGGCATTGACGATCACGATGCCCGCCTGCTCCATGCGCCGCAGCGCCAGCGCCCGGCTGTCCTCGCGCCGGCTCACGACCGCGTCGGCAACGAGGGCGACACGGTAGCCGGCGGCCTGCGCAGCCATGGCGGTCTGCAGGACGCAGACATGGGCCTCCATGCCCGTGATCACGAGCTGGTCGCGCTTCTGGCTGCGGGTTGCAAGCCCTCGCAGACGGGCCGCGATTTCGGGCTCGGCCAGAGCGTTGAACGTCATCTTGCCGATGGTCCAGGCATCGGGCCCGGCCGCCGCGATGACTGCGGGGTCGGTGCCGCCCAGACCCGCCGGATATTGCTCCGTCATTGTCACCGGCACCTTGAACTCGCGGGCTGCGGCCAAAACGAGATCAAGCCGCTCGCGCATGGCCTCAAGCCCGGACATGGCCGGCATCAGCCGCGACTGAACATCGACGATGACGAGATGCGAGTGTTCGGCATCCAGAAGCATGAGTCAGGCTCCGATTGCGTTGGTCTTTTCGGCGGCGGTCGGAAAACCGTCCACCGCCCTGATCGCGAAGGCAAAGACCAGCGCCACCTCCGACAATCGCTCGAATCGCCCCGAGGCGCCGCCATGGCCTGCCGCCATGTTGGTGCGCAACAGGATGGGTCCGCCGCCCGTCATCGTGGCACGCAGGCGCGCCACCCATTTTGCGGGCTCCCAATAGGTGACGCGCGGATCGGTCAGCCCGCCAATGGCGAGGATCGGCGGATAGACCTGCGCCCGCACATTGTCATAGGGAGAATAGGCCCGGATCGTTGCGAAGGCGGCGGGGTCGGAGATGGGATTGCCCCATTCCGGCCATTCCGGCGGCGTCAGGGGCAGGTCCGCGTCGAGCATGGTCGCAAGCACGTCGACGAAGGGCACCTCCGCCACGATGCCGGCGAACAGGTCCGGCGCGTCATTGGCAACGGCGCCCATCAGCATCCCGCCCGCGCTCGCGCCATGCGCGACGATGCGCCCGCGCGCGGTGAAGCCGGCGGCGATCAGGCCTTCGGCTGCCGCGATGAAGTCCC
>JBIPLL010000367.1:0-3609 GCA_044368425.1 Beijerinckiaceae bacterium | reverse complement strand
GGCGTGCGCGCCGTCCATGCCCTGCGCGAGCAATCCCGCGACGAAGCCCGCAAGTACGTCGCCCGACCCGGCCGTCGCTAGCCAGGGCGGCGCATTGCGGGAGATGCAGGCCGTCGCATCCGGGGAAGCGACAATCGTGTCTGGCCCCTTGAGCACGACGATGGCACCGGTCAGGCGAGCCGCCTCGCAGGCGCGTTCGAGCCGGCTCATGTCGGGCGGCAGGCGAAACAGCCGGGCGAACTCGCCCTCGTGCGGGGTCAGGACGACCGGCGCGCCGCGCCCGTTGACCATCGAGGCGAGCGCCCCCGTCTCTCCGGCGAACGCTGTCAGCGCATCGGCATCCAGCACGAGCGGGATATCGGTTGCAACGGCCATTTCCACGCGACGACGCAGGATGGGCCCGACGCCCGCACCCGGCCCGAGAACGAGCGCACGGATGCGCGGATCGGCGAGAGCGTCGGCGAACGCGACGTCATCTGCTATCTCGCGCAACATGATCGCGGTGAGCTGCGCCGCGTTCTCGGCGGTCGCGTCGGGCGGCGAGAGCACCGTGACGAGCCCTGCGCCCGCACGAAGGGCCGCACGGGCTGCCAGCCGGGCCGCTCCCGTCCGGGTTGCCGGACCGCTGAGAATGCAGGCATGGCCGCGCGCATATTTGTGGGTATCGAGCCGGGCAACGGGAAAAGCCGGGAACCAGAGCGGCGGCTCGTTCAGGAAGCAGCTCGCCGGACGGGCGGTCAGATCTGGCTGGCGCCAGCCGATCTCCGACAGCGCGACGCCGCCGCATAAAGCCCTTCCAGGCATGAGCACATGCCCGCGCTTGAGGCGCCCGAAGGTGACGGTCCGGTGCGCCTGCACCGCCATGCCGCGCACCGCGCCCGTGTCGCCGTCGATGCCGGACGGGACATCGACCGACAGCACCGGACAGCCGCTTGCGTTGATCGCGGCGACAACATGCGCGGCAGCGCCATCGAGGTCGCGCGCAAGCCCGGCGCCGAACAAGGCGTCCACCACCAGAGGCCGGGCCTTGAGCCGAGCGCCGAGCGCCGACATGTCATGCACGTCGCCCTGCCAGCGGGACGCAGCCAAGGCGGCATCTCCGCGCTGCGGGCGACGGCCGTCGAGGGAGGCCAAGGTGACGGACAGCGCGCGCCCGGCAAGCAGACGCGCCGCGACATAGCCATCGCCCCCATTGTTGCCCGGCCCGCACAGCACGAGCACCGGCCGCATGCCGACCGGCTGCGCGGCCATGGCCATGGCGGCATCGGCGACAGCAGCGCCCGCGCACTCCATCAGGTCGATCCCTGCGGTGCCGGCGGCGATGGTCGCGGCGTCGAGTGCGTACATGTCCGCGCTGGTCAGGAGTGCCAGAGGATCGGCACAGGTTCCGGCAAACCCGCCGGCCGACGCGTCCTTACCGAGGAAGGTGAGAGTATCGTTCATGCTGGCCCCCGGCACGGCGTCCGCGGCCGGCCAAAGGCCCCGGCCGGCAGACTGACCTGCCACGGGCACCCTGCCCTGCCTCGCGCCTGCCGCCAAGGTGGCATCGGTGACCTCCACGGCAGCCGATTGCACAGCCGGAAGGCAAGAGCATGGACATTTTCGCCTTTTTTATAGGCATTAATCTGATTATTTTTTAGGCAACGCCGGAAGCGCCTCGTCATTTCACGCCTATTTCATGCGTGAGTGCCGCCAAAATGGGCGTGGCGAGGCATCCCGTCCGATGTTAAGAGCCCTCATGGACGTGCTGCGACGGGGTGGCACTTCCTGAGGAGACCGGCGTCATGAAAAAAATCGAGGCGATCATCAAACCCTTCAAGCTCGATGAGGTGAAGGAAGCGCTTCAGGACGTGGGACTTCAGGGCATTACGGTCATCGAAGCCAAGGGTTTCGGGCGACAGAAAGGGCATACGGAGCTCTATCGGGGCGCCGAATATGTCGTCGACTTCCTGCCCAAGGTGAAGATCGAGATCGTCCTGCCTGACGAGGCGGTCGAGCGCGCCGTCGACGCCATCCGCAAGGCCGCCCAGACGGGCCGGATCGGAGATGGCAAGATTTTTGTATCCACGGTCGAGGAAGCGATCCGCATCCGGACCGGAGAGACCGGGCTCGACGCGATCTGATCGCCGACCCAACCCATGCAGGCCATTCGGCCTCGCAGTTCCAACCAAGAGGACGAACGCGATGAAGAGCGCCAAGGAAGTGCTCAAGGCGATCAAGGATAATGACGTCAAGTACGTTGACTTCCGCTTCACCGACCCGCGCGGCAAGTGGCAGCACGTGACCTTCGACGTTTCGATCGTCGATGAGGAAGTCTTTTCCGACGGCATCATGTTCGACGGCTCTTCGATCGCCGGATGGAAGGCCATCAACGAGTCGGACATGATCCTGATGCCGGATCCGGTGACGGCCTGCATGGATCCGTTCTTTGCAGCCTCGACCATGTCGATCTCGTGCGACATTCTCGAGCCGTCGACGGGCGAGGCCTATAACCGCGATCCGCGCGGCATCGCCAAGAAGGCCGAAGCCTTCCTGAAGTCCACCGGTATCGGCGACACCATCTATGTCGGGCCCGAAGCCGAGTTCTTCATCTTCGACGACGTCAAGTTCGCTGCGGAGCCCTACAATACGGGCTTCAAGCTGGACAATATCGAGCTGCCGACCAACGGCATGACCGATTATGAAGGTGGCAATATGGGCCACCGCATCCCGACCAAGGGCGGCTATTTCCCGGTTCCGCCGCTCGACTCGGCCCAGGACATGCGCGGCGAGATGCTCGCGGCCATGGCTGCCATGGGCGTGAAGGTCGAGAAGCATCACCATGAAGTCGCTTCCGCCCAGCACGAGCTTGGCATGAAGTTCGACACGCTGGTGCTGATGGCCGACCAGATGCAGATCTACAAGTACTGCATCCACAATGTCGCGCAGAGCTACGGCAAGTCGGCCACGTTCATGCCCAAGCCGATCTATGGCGACAACGGCTCGGGCATGCATGTCCACCAGTCGATCTGGCGGAACGGCAAGCCGCTCTTCGCGGGCAACAAGTATGCCGACCTGTCGCAGGAATGCCTGTGGTATATCGGCGGGATCATCAAGCACGCCAAGGCGCTGAACGCGTTCACCAATCCGTCGACGAACAGCTACAAGCGTCTCGTTCCCGGCTATGAGGCCCCCGTGCTGCTCGCCTATTCGGCGCGCAACCGTTCCGCCTCGTGCCGTATTCCGTGGACGACCTCGCCGAAGGCCAAGCGCGTCGAGGTCCGCTTCCCCGACCCGACCGCCAATCCGTATCTCGCTTTCGCGGCGATGCTGATGGCCGGCCTCGACGGCATCATGAACAAGATCGATCCCGGCGCGGCGATGGACAAGGATCTCTACGACCTGCCGCCCCGCGAGCTTAAGAAGATCCCGACCGTCTGCGGCTCGCTGCGCGAGGCGCTCGACGCCCTGAAGAAGGACAATGCCTTCCTCAAGGCTGGCGGCGTGTTCAACGATGACTTCATCGAGAGCTATATCGAGCTCAAGATGACCGAGGTCATGCGCTTCGAGATGATGCCGCACCCGGTCGAGTTCTCGATGTACTATTCCTGCTAAGCTGCAGCACATGTT
>JBIPLL010000366.1:0-3616 GCA_044368425.1 Beijerinckiaceae bacterium | reverse complement strand
GACCGAGAAGGTCGCCGCCCGGCTGAAGGGCTGATCCGTCCGGGTCGGGCCCAGTCCTCCGGGGCGGCAATCCTGCCGCCCCCAAAGGCAACAGCGATCGCGGCGACGGCGCCCGGTCCAGCACAAGGAGACGAGATCATGGCGGTTCGGGTCGCGATCAACGGGTTCGGGCGGATCGGGCGCAATGTGCTGCGCGCCATCATCGAGAGCGGGCGCACCGATATCGAGGTGGTCGCGATCAACGATCTCGGTCCTGTCGAAACCAATGCCCATCTCCTGCGCTTCGATTCGGTCCATGGCCGCTTCCCGGCAACGGTGACGGTCGCCGGCGACACGATCGATGTCGGCCGCGGGCCGATCAAGGTGACCGCGATCCGCGATCCGGGCCAGCTGCCGCATGGCGAGATGGGCGTCGATATCGCGCTGGAATGCACGGGCATCTTCACTGCCCGCGACAAGGCTGCGGCGCATCTTGCTGCCGGCGCCAAGCGTGTCATCGTCTCCGCGCCGGCCGATAATGCCGACCTGACGGTGGTCTATGGCGTGAACCACGACAAGCTGACGAAGGATCACCTCGTCATCTCGAATGCCTCGTGCACCACCAATTGCCTGGCGCCCGTCGCCAAGGTGCTGAACGACGCGGTCGGGATCGAGAAGGGCTTCATGACCACGATCCACGCCTATACCGGCGACCAGCCGACGCTGGACACGATGCACAAGGATCTCTATCGGGCGCGCGCCGCAGCTCTCTCGATGATCCCGACCTCGACGGGTGCCGCCAAGGCGGTCGGCCTCGTCCTGCCGGAACTCAACGGCAAGCTCGATGGCGTCGCGATCCGCGTGCCGACGCCCAATGTCTCGGTCGTCGACTTCAAGTTCATCGCCAGGCGCGCCACGAGCGTTGCCGAGATCAATGCCGCGATCAAGGCTGCGGCGGACGCCCAGCTCAAGGGCATTCTCGGCTATACGGATGAGCCGAACGTGTCGTCGGATTTCAACCACGATTCACGTTCATCCGTGTTCCATGTCGACCAGACCAAGGTCATGGACGGCACGCTCGTGCGCGTGATGTCCTGGTACGACAACGAATGGGGCTTCTCGAACCGCATGGCCGACACGGCCGTCGCCTTCGGCAAGCTGATCTGAGGCAAGTTGATCAAGGACTTGCGCGCCGCCGGCTCCCTCCGGCGGCCGCGCCATCCGCGACGAGGACGACATGACCGAGACCGCCCGCAAGGATCCCGTGGTGACGCTGCCACAGCCGGCCTCCGAGGCACCCGAGCAGGCCGTCGCGGCACAGGCCGGCGCCCCGCTGTCGGAGCGCGGCAATCTCGATCAGTTGACGCGCATCGAGGACAAGGCGGCCCGGATCGAGGAGAAATATGCTCGGTCCGAGGCTTTGCTGCTGCGCGTCGAGGGGGCGGTCGACCGGGCGGTCGGTCGGCTCGAGGAGACTGCGCGGGACATGAACCTCACGGGCCTGCGCGAGGATTTCAACCGGCTCGAGCGGCGCGTGCGCGCCAAGCCCGGCATCGTGACGCTGTTCGTGGTGGCGCTCGTCGCCGCGCTGATCGGGGCGGGCGTCACGGTCGTGGCCCTGCGCTTCGGGCTGCCGGGCCTGCTGCCCGCGCCGTGAGCGCAGGGGACGCATCATCTCAATATCGGGGGGCAGAATGAGCCTGTTTCGGACGCTGGACGATGTGGACGTCTCCGGCAAGCGCGTGCTCGTGCGCGTCGATCTCAACGTTCCCATGGACAATGGCGTCGTGACCGACGCGACGCGCCTGACCCGTATCCTGCCCACCTTGCGCGAGATTTCGGCCAAGGGCGGCAAGGTGATCATCCTGGCCCATTTTGGCCGGCCCAAGGGCCGCGATCCCAAGGATAGCCTCGCACCGGTCGCAAAGGCCCTGGAGACGCATCTGGGCCTGCCCGTCGCCTTTGCGGGCGATTGCGTGGGCGAGACGGCGCGTGCCGCGATTGCCGCGCTGCCGGCGGGCGGGGTGCTCGTGCTCGAGAACACGCGCTTCCATGCGGGCGAGGAGAAGAACGATCCCGCCTTCGTGGCGGAGCTTGCCGCGCTCGGCGACATCTATGTCAACGATGCCTTCTCGGCCGCGCACCGGGCCCATGCCTCGACCGAGGGGCTGGCGCACAGGCTGCCGGCTGTCGCAGGACGGACCATGCAGGCTGAGATCGAGGCGCTAGCCCATGCACTGGAGCAGCCGCGCCGCCCGGTCATGGCGGTTGTCGGCGGGGCCAAGGTTTCGACCAAGCTCGAACTGCTCGGCAATCTCGTGCGCAAGGTCGATGTGCTCGTCATCGGCGGGGGCATGGCCAACACGTTCCTTGCCGCGCGCGGGGTCAATGTCGGCAAGTCGCTGTGCGAGCACGATCTCGTCGCCATCGCACGCGAGATCGAGGAGAAGGCCAAGGCTGCCAACTGCAAGATCGTGCTGCCGGTGGACGGGCTTCTCGCGAAGGAGTTCAAGGCCCATGCGGCGCACCGGGCGGCTTCGACCGGCGATGTCGCGGCCGACGAGATGATCCTCGACATGGGGCCGCAGAGCGTGGCGGCAGTGGCCTCGGAACTGTCGCATGTCAGGACGCTTGTCTGGAACGGACCATTCGGTGCCTTCGAGCTGCCGCCCTTCGATACGGGGACGGTGGCGGTGGCGCGCATCGCGGCGCAGCTCACGCAGGACGGCAAGCTGCTGTCGGTTGCGGGCGGCGGCGACACCGTGGCCGCGCTCAACCATGCCGGCGTGGCCGAGCAGTTCTCCTATGTTTCCACCGCAGGTGGTGCCTTCCTCGAATGGCTCGAGGGCAAGCCGCTGCCGGGCGTGGATGCCCTGCGCCGCTGAAGACGTGCCTGTCGGGCTGCTGGCCCGGCGGCCTTCTCGCCCGGTGGTTCGCCTGCCGGGCATTCACCCTGTCGTGCAAGACGTGATGTAGTCACCTTGTAGTGACCTGATTTCGGCGCTAAAGCCAACGCAACGGCTCCCGTGGAGGGAGTGTCCAGCGATTGGAGTGCCCGATGAATCTCGATCAGCTCGCGAAAGTTGCGCAAGCGATGGTTGCGCCCGGCAAGGGCATTCTGGCGGCGGACGAAAGCTCCGGCACGATCCAGAAGCGCTTCGATGCGATCGGTGTCGCGTCCACGGCGGATAACCGCCGCGATTATCGCGAGATGATGTTCCGCACCGAAGATGCGATGAAGAATCATATTTCGGGCGTCATCCTTTATGACGAGACGATCCGCCAGAACGCCAAGGACGGAACGCCGCTCGTCAAGCTGATCGAGGCGGCAGGCTCCATTCCGGGCATCAAGGTCGATGCCGGCGCCAAGGCCCTGCCGATGTTTCCCGGCGAGACGGTGACGGAGGGCCTCGACGGGCTCGGCAAGCGCCTCGAGGAATATTACAAGCTCGGCGCCCGTTTCGCGAAATGGCGCGCGGTGATCGATATAGGCGCCGGCATCCCGACGCTGGGCGCGATCCGGGCCAATGCCCAGGCGCTCGCCCGCTATGCGGCCTTGTGCCAGGAAGCGAACATCGTTCCGATCGTCGAGCCCGAAGTGCTGATGGACGGCGGCCACACGATCGCGCGCTGCGCG
>JBIPLL010000365.1:0-3619 GCA_044368425.1 Beijerinckiaceae bacterium | reverse complement strand
CCGGTCCCCGCGATCCATCCGGTCCAGGCCATGTTCGTGCAGATGGTGGAATATTGTTCGGAATATTTCTTCGCGTAGCGCAGCCGGTTGATGCCGTCGCGCATCACGAGGCCCATAGTCCCGGCATAATAATAGGGCCACACGGCCTGCGGCCCATGCGCGGCCTCGGCGTCGAGCATGGCCCGCGCCGTGATCGCCATGGCCTCGTCCCACGAGACATCGACGAACTGCCCGCTGCCCTTTGGACCCACACGCTTGCGCGGCCGCATCAGCCGCTCCGGGTGGTGGATACGCTCGGCATAGCGCGCGACCTTCGCGCAAATCACGCCCGCCGTGTAGCTGTTGTCCTCGGCGCCGCGCACACGCCCGATGCTGCGCCCGTCGATGACCTCGACATCGAGCGCACAGGCGGACGGACAATCATGTGGGCAAACGGCGGGCTTGCGCACCACCGATGGAGCGACATTCATCGAATGGGTCCGGGCGTGACGACGACGCCCGGATCATAAGGCCCGGCCTGTGTTTGTCCAATCAGAGGCGGGCCGCTCGCGCAGGCGCGAGGTACGGGCGAGCCTTTCTGCCGAAAGGGAGCCTCGCTTCAATGCCCGCAACAGCGTCGCAGAAAGCGTAAATCAACAGCTTGAGCGCAGCCATAAATGCCAGAAAGGCAAAGTCGCCAAGTGCCCTGCACTGGCGGACATGACGATCAATTCAACGAACGACTGACAGCCAAAAGACCCCGAATCATCCTGACATTCCAGGATCGAGCGCAGTCAGCCCAAACCGTGTTTCAGGCAAAGACGAGCGGCTTGGCGGGACTGGATGGCCCGCCGGAAGGCATCTGCCCCCCGCCCTGCCCGGAGAACGGATCGACATTCGGCTCAAGAAACTTCAATGGTTGCGTATCGGATGGCTGCAACTGATCGACGAACTGGTTGAAGCCGCGCGAGCCAAGAGCGTCGGCACCTGAGGACGCGACCGAAAATGGCGAGTTCACCCCATCGACCGGTGTTGCACCGCCCTGCATGAAGCTGCCAGCCATTGAACCGCCTTGCATCGCACCGATCTGCACGGCACCCTCCCTTCAATCTCGATAACGATATAATAATGCAGTGCCGCTCTGCAAGAGGGTCGGGGTTGCCGCAGCTGCGACATTTCCGCTTATCGTGAATATGGCCGGGATGGACGCGCACGGCCATCCCGGCATCTGCAACGGATCAGCCGACGATTTCGTTGCCCGCAAAGAACTGCGCGATCTCGATCGCAGCGGTCTCGGGAGCATCAGAACCGTGCACCGTGTTCTCGCCAACCGAAAGCGCGTGAACCTTGCGGATCGTGCCGTCGGCCGCATTGGCAGGATTCGTAGCGCCCATCACTTCGCGGTAGCGAGCAATCGCGTTCTCGCCTTCGAGAACCTGCACGACGACAGGGCCCGAGGTCATGAAGGACACGAGCTCGCCGAAGAAGGGACGGGCCCGGTGCACGCCGTAGAACGTCTCGGCCTGCTCGCGCGTCATGCGGATGCGCTTCTGCGCAACGATGCGCAGTCCGGCCGCCTCGATCAGCGCATTGACCGCGCCGGTAATGTTGCGCTGCGTCGCGTCGGGCTTCAGGATCGAAAACGTACGCTCGAGGGCCATGCGTGCCACCTTTGAGGTTGGAGATAAGTCGCGCGGCTTATAGCCGTGCACACTCCCTGCCTCAAGCGGCATCGGAACGTTCGCCCCCGCTGCAGCGCAGCAAATGTCAGTGACGGGTCAGCCAGAGGCGCGCCTCGCGCTGGGCAGCCGCGATATCGGCCCGGCTCATTTCGAGCGCGAGTTCCGCTCGCCTCTGCACGGCAGGTGCATAGCCGCGCGCAACCGCAATGTTGAGCCACTTGTGAGCCTCGACCAGATCGGCCTGCCCTTCCCGGCCGCCAGCCAGCCGCAGCGCCAGCTCATAATATTGCGCGGCATCGCCTGCCATTTCAGTGCAGGAATTATGTGCATCCGCCCAGCTGGAGACACCAGCCTGTACGTATTCCGTCGTCGTCTGAAGCTGTGCCATGGTCCTGATCCCGTCTGTAGCCTCGAAGTGCCAAGTCGGTTCCGACGTATTTTTCGCTCGCCGGTAACGACACCTGCACCTTGGCAACGAGTTCCAAAGCTGTGGCTAACAGAAACGCTGAATCGGGCGTAAACGCTGGCTCTTCGCCAGCCTGTCTTAACCTGCGGTTCAGGGCAAAATCCGGAAAAGCGTTGCAAGATCAAGGTTTGTCGAGAAAGCTCGCTGGAACAGGCTTCATGCTTCGTTCACCTTCAAAACCGATAACGACAAGGCATGAATGTGGGAGCATTGGTTATGAAGCGCCGGAAGACCCTTCGGAACCTCGCTGCCGCCCTTGCCATCGCCAGTTTCACCGGTGTCGCGCACGCAAATCCTGCGCCTGCTCCAAGAACATCGGAACCGCTCGGCATGTGGCTGACCGATGGCTCCAAGGGGCGGGTGCGCATCAGCCGTTGCGGCGATGCGTTGTGCGGTGATCTCGCCTGGTTGCGCGAGCCGCTCGACGAGTCGGGGCAACCCAAGAAGGACAGGCACAACGCCGACGCCACCAAGCGTGGCCGCCCTCTGATCGGCGTGCCGATCCTGATGTCGATGAAGCGCGACGGCGAGCGCCGCTGGACCGGCAGCATCTACAATGCCGAGGATGGCAAGACCTACACCGCCTACCTGACCATCGAGAGCGAGGCGCAGCTGCGCGTCGAGGGCTGCGTGCTGGGTGGCATGATTTGCCGCAAGCAGACCTGGACGCGCGCGCGCTGACCCCTCCGGTCAGCTTTTTGGCTTGTTGCCGAACAGGATCGCCTGCACCTGCGGATCCTTCATGTCGGTACTGTTGCGCACCTCGGATGCAACGGCCAGGCCCCGCTGCACCGCCGGACGCGCCAGGCAGGCATCGATCCAGCGCGCCACATTGGGCATGTCCTCGATGGCCTGCCCCTGCCGCTCCCACAGCTTGGCCCAGCCGATGCAGGCCATGTCGGCGATTGAGTACTCACCCGCGATGAACGGGCGATCCGCGAGGCGCCGGTTGAGCACGCCATACAGCCGACGCGTCTCGTTCGTGTAGCGGTCGATCGCGTATGGCACCTTTTCCGGCGCATAGATGCGGAAATGGTGCGTCTGGCCCAGCATCGGGCCGAAGCCCCCGATCTGCCACATCAGCCATTGCTCCACCTCGACGCGGCCACGCTCGTCGGCGGGATAGAACCGGCCTGTCTTGCGCCCGAGATAGGTCAGGATGGCGCCACTCTCGAACACCGAGATCGGCCGGCCGTCCGGGCCGTTCGGATCGACAATCGCCGGAATCTTGTTGTTGGGCGAGATCGCCAGGAATTCCGGCTGGAACTGATCCCCCTTGCCGATATTCACCGGAAGGATGCGATAGGGCAGCCCGCACTCCTCGAGCATGATCGTGATCTTCCAGCCATTGGGCGTGGGCCAGTAATGGAGGTCGATGGGGTCCTGCGGAGCCTGGGCCATGTTGCTTCCTTGATCGAGCATCGCGATGACGCATAAGACGCCAGCACTGCGGCCTTGAAAAGCGCGCCGATGCAATTGGTTGTTGTCGGCG
>JBIPLL010000364.1:0-3620 GCA_044368425.1 Beijerinckiaceae bacterium | reverse complement strand
AGGCCGCGGCAGGCCGCATCGGCCACGGTGCCGTGGGCGAGGCCTGCGATACGGGCGACCTCGCACAGGTCGAGGCGCTGGCGCGCACGGCTCAGGACACGATGGGAGGCGTCGACATCCTCGTGCTGAACGGCGGCGGCCCGCCGCCCGGCAGCGCGCGGGGCGTGGCCTCCGAGCAGTGGCGTGCCTCTTTCGAATCCATGTTCGTGGGCCTCGTGCGCCTGGCTGATCTGCTGTTGCCGGGCATGATCGAGCGCCGCCACGGCCGCATCATCAGCATCATCTCGTCGGGCGTGATCGAACCGATCCCGAACCTCGCGATCTCGAATGCCATCCGCCCGGCGCTGGTCGGCTGGGGCAAGACCCTGGCGAGCGAGGTCGCGGCCCATGGCGTGACCGTGAACGCCATCGCGCCCGGCCGGATCGACACTGACCGGCTCAAGCAGCTCGACGCCGCCAATGCCCAGCGCACCGGCAAGAGCGTGGACGACGTGCAGGCCCTGGCCAAGGGCCGCATCCCAGCCGGCCGCTACGGTCGCCCCGAGGAGTTCGCCGCCGCCGCCGTCTTCCTGGCGAGCGATGCGGCATCCTTCATGACGGGCTCGGTCCTGCGTGTTGACGGCGGCCAGATCGCCTCGTCGATCTGACCGGGACAGCTGGTGCCTGTCCCCGCCCGTGCTATAGGGCGGGGATGTCGCCGGCTGCCGAACGCCTCGTCCATCTGCAAGCCCTGCGGGCCGTCGCCGCGCTGATGGTCGCGTTCCATCACGCGCAGGCGGAGGCGGCCACGCTGGCGGCTCGCCTCGGATTGACCTTCGTGCCCACGGACATCATTCCGTGGATGGCGGGCGTCGACATCTTCTTCGTGATTTCCGGCTTCGTGATGGTCCATGCCTCGCATGGGCTGTTCGGCGCGCCCGGCGCAGCGCGGCTGTTCCTGGCCCGGCGCGTCGCCCGGATTGTCCCGCTCTACTGGGCGGCCACGACGCTGTTTCTGCTCGTGATGCTCGCTGTGCCCGCGCTGGTGAATACCGGCGGGATCGATGCGGGGGCCGTCGCGGCCTCCTATCTCTTCTGGCCGCATGCGCGCTCGGATGGATTGATCCAGCCTGTGTTCTCGCTCGGCTGGACGCTGAACTACGAGATGTTCTTCTACGTCCTGTTCGCCGTCGCGCTGGCGCTGCCATTGCGCCGCGCAGTGGCAGCCGTGACGCTCGTCCTCGTCGCATTGGTCGTCGTCATGGCGATGCCATGGGCGCAGGATGCGCCGGTGCCGCTGCGCTTCTGGGGTTATCCGATCGTCCTCGAATTCGCGTTCGGCATGGGCCTCGCCCTCGCACGCCACGAGGGCATACGCCTGACCGGGGCATTCCGGCTCCTGCTTGTCGCTGCCGCCATCACAACGCTGGCGCTGGACGGCTATGCGCGCGCTCAGACGGGCTTCGAGGCGCTCTTCTATCATGGACTGCCGGCTGCTGCGCTCGTCGCGGCCGCGACCCTTGGCAGCGAAACGCCGGACCGGCCTGCCGGTCGCATCGAGGCCTGGGCGAGCCGCCTCGGCGATGCCTCCTACGCGCTGTATCTGCTGCACCCCTTCGCGCTGCGGGCCGTGCGTGAGGTCTTTGTGCGTGCCGGGGGTATGCTTCCCGGCGCCGTCGTGCCGATTGGGTTTCTCGTGGTGGCGCTCGTTGCGGCGAGCCTTGTCGCGCTCGTGGCCTGGCGCGCCTTCGAGGTGCCGGTCACGCGCCGCGCGCGCCGGCTGCTGCGCGCCTGAGCCTCAGCCAGTCGCCACGAGCCGGCGATAAAGGTGCCATGTCGTGTGCCCGAGCACGGGCAGGACAACAATCAGCCCCGCAAAAGCCGGCACGATCGCGACGATCATCAGCAGCACGATCATGGCCGCCCACAGGATCATCGGTACCGGATTGGTCACGACGGCCCGCACGCTCGTGATCATGGCCGTGATGAAATCGACGTCCCGATCGAGCAGCAGGGGAAAGGAGACCACCGTCAGCGAGAAGACGAGAAGGCTCAGAACCGCCCCGACGAGGTGCCCGACCGCCAGGAACATCAGCCCTTCCGGCGTCGTCAGGATCACGCCGAGGAACTCGTTCATGCTGGTGAAGCTCTGGAGCCCGAGGAACAGGGCGATCAGAAGCCTCACCTGATACATCCAGATGATCAGGAGGAAGAGGCAGACAAAGGCCATCCAGCCCAGTTCGCGCTTGCCTTGCGCCATGACCACCCCGAGCACGCCGCCCCAGCTGAGCGGCACGCCCGCTTCCAGCCGCCGGCTGACCTCATAGATCCCGACCGCGACGAAGGGGCCGATGAGCGCGAAGCCCGCGGCAAGCGGATAGGCGAGATAGCCCATGTGGAAGGCGGTTGCGGTGGCGACGATCAGCCAGCCCGCGAGCACATAGACACCGCCGAAGAACAGCCCGTACAGGGGCGCCTGCCGAAAGTCGCGCAGGCCTGCTGCCAGGGCATCGACAATATCGCTCATGTCGATGCGACCGACGGTGGGGTCAGGTGGGCGCACACCCCCGACGTCCGCCTCCGTCTCCGCATTCGTCTGGTCAGCGCTCTGCATGGGACACATCCATCGCTGCCCTGGCAAATGCCAGTCAATCAAAGAACAATGCCCGCGTCTTTGCGCTAGCGCAAATGCTTTGCTAGCTGCCCCGGAGGCGGCTGTCGTCTGGCGGCGTCAGCTGCAATTCGCCCACCTGGGTGATCGCGCCCATCGGCGTCAGCCCGCGCGTGACGCCGGACAGGCGCCAGGCGCCGCTGCCGTCGTCGTGCGACCGTTCGATGCTGATCAGGTGGTAGCCGGCGCGGTGGGTGAAGCTGCCCGCGAGCGCGGAGGCCGACGGTGCGCCGACAATCGGGATCGGACCTGACGCGCCCTGGCGCCAGGCGAGCGAGCTGACGTGATTATGCCCGTGCAGGACAAGTTCGGCCCCGACACGAGCCAGCATCGCTTCAAAGGCCGGTGCGTCCGTCAGGCCGCGTCCGGCATGGGCGCCGCCCTTGTGCGGAGGGTGATGGATCAGGACGACGCGGCACAGCCCTTCGCGATGCAGCTGTTGCAGGATCGGCTCCGCAGCCGCGATCTGGTCCGGTCCCAGCGTGCCGCTGGCGATGAAGGGGAGGGTCGGCACGGCGGACGATAGCCCGACAATCGCCACGCTGCCCCGCCGCCTCACGAACGGGAACGAGGGCTGAGAGCTGCCGTCGCTCGTTGCCCATGCGCCGACATGCGCGAGAAGCCCGTCGAGCGATCCGCGCACATAGGCGTCGTGGTTGCCGGGCACGAAGCTGACGCGGTCGGATCGGCCAAGCCGCTCCAGAAAGGCTGCGGCCAGCGGAAATTCGGCGGTCAGTCCGATATTGGCGACATCGCCGGTACAGGCGATCAGGTCCGGCTCATGGCTTTCCATGTCCTGGATCAGCCGCTCGAGCAGGTCCATGTCATGGGTGCGCGACCGTCCGCGCCGGTAATTCATGTAGCCTGTCAGGCGCTTGCTGGCGAGTTCGCGCGGGCGCACCCGCGGCAGCGGCCCCAGATGGGGATCGGAGAGATGCGCGATCGTAACTCGGTTCACCTGCGCTGGATC
>JBIPLL010000734.1:0-3628 GCA_044368425.1 Beijerinckiaceae bacterium | reverse complement strand
GACAACCACCCGGGCTTCCGCTACGACATCATCGGTTTCCGCGTCTGTTGCCTCCCCCAGGACTAATTTCTTTACCCTTAAACCCTTTATATCTTTACACTCGGCTGTTTCTTTACGCTGGCTGTTGGTTTCTGATCGTCGGTTTGTTGGCTGTTCCCCCATGGCGCCGCAGGCGCCCGGCGTTTTTGTATCTCTTGCTGGAGCGCCCATGCTCGCTTTGCCCCGCTCGCTCATCCTCACCTCTTACCTGTACACGCAACAGGCGTCAACCGTGGTCCAGCTGGCCAGCGATTGGCGGCAAGGTCCATGGTGGCGAGTGAGCCCCTGACGCGACGGCATACGGCCAGTTCGAAGGATCGGAAAAACCAAGCCAATACCCTGAAAAGGTTCGCCGGAAACTGTTTCATGTGATGATTGACATCTCTAAGATTTCTGTGATTGATTGCCTAGGTCGGCGAAGAAATTTCGTCGATACAAGGATGGCTTGGCCATGTTGGCGACACATTTATACTATGCTATTGTATATTAGCCCTGGATCTCGCTTGTACAGCTATTTCAAAATCCGCCATGGGAGTAATAAGCAGGTTTCGTTTTCTGTAGCGGTATACCAATAGATTCTGTCGTGCCTGCCTTTCAGGGCCGGCCCTCCTCTCGGACCGCGGAGCGGTTCGTAGCAACAGCAACATGTGGATATCGGGTCCGATAACCACTGTTCATTGCGAACACAATTGCCCGAAAGCGGCTGCGGCTGCAAAGGTCAGCTTTACCGCGTGGAGGTGGTTCACGGAAAGCATTAGAGGCGGCATGGTGGTTCACGGAAACCAGCCAATAAGGGTTAGGTGGTGCCTCCGAATGGCCAGAGCACCTTCATTCTCGGGTACACCTCTCCTCTTTCTCTATAGAGCAAGATATGGCTTGGAAGAAGGGTAAGCTGCCACTCATCAGGCACAGGCAGAGACTGCACTGCCAAGAAAAGAAGGCTTCGTACACTCATACCATCTTCTTGAATAACTATTTCCCTGGAAGCGGAGAAGTCATTATGAGCCTGTTCATGCGAGAGCCTTTCTTCGTCTGTTTCGCCATTTCTATTTCCTTGAAATCTGATCCAGTATGGCGCACATTTGCAAACCAGTCTAAGCAACTCTAATACAGAGTAAGTTCCCATCGGGATGCCTAAACATGGATATTCAGGATCAACAGGGTAAAGGACATGCCAGTGCGTATCTGCAAGACGGGTCTTGTCGCGTCTTCTTCCTGGATCGTTAGGGCCAAAGCCGCGGGAATTCCAGCTTGGCGAATAAAGAGATATCATATGGGATTCGGGCTTGAATGCATCCCATGTGTGCGCAAAGTGAAGACAGCGAAAGCTTATCTCGCTTGGCAAGATTCCAACTCTTCCTTCTAGCTGTCGGCGATGCTTTTCCAGCCTACTCTTCGCGCTGTCATCAGCTTTGCCAATATAGACAACCGAGTTATTGTAGTGCAAACCATAGATTCCAGGCCTCTCCTCTACTGATGCCAGATTAGAATCCTGCAACGCCACAGGAGCCAGGAGCTCGAAGTCTGAAGCCAACTGCTGAAAGAGCGGAGTTGCTATATCAAACTCGAATAAGCCGCATCCATCCGAAAATTTGCCTACAAGTGTCACGATAAATGCCCTAAACAAGGATCTGTAGAACTATTTATTGCACTTAGTCGCATGAGAGCCTTGCAAACGGATTCTGCCTCTTTATTAGGATTTCCCAGTATACTTGAAACACAAATTCTCATCACCGACCAGCCTTCACGCAGAAGTCGTTGATTTACGCGTGTATCCCGTTCTATATTGGCTAGGTTCTTAGCACACCAAAATCTGGCATTGGTTGGGAAGAGATCCTCAAGTAAGGATAGCTGTCTGACTTTGTCCTCGTTACCATGCCAGAAGTCTCCATTAACAAAAACCAAGAGTTTGTAATCTGCAGTTGATATATCGGGTCTGCCGTAAATGTTTTTGAGGACAACTCGGTATCGCACGCCCATTCTGTGTATTAGTCTACTCAGGATAAGCTCTCGTGCTGCACTTCGCCTCTTAACCTTCCCCATGATTCGGGATGTCGTCTCAGCGTCTCTTGCCATGGGGGGTTACATTCCAGAGTGAAATCTCAAATGCAGTCCAATTTCTGTAGCGAGTTGGACTGGTACGGCATTCCCTATATGCCTCATTGCATGCGATCGCGCTCCAAGAAATTCATAGTCATCCGGAAACGTCTGAATACGCGCACTCTCGCGAACAGACATATAACGTAGTCTTCCATCATTAAACCGGATCATGGCTTCACCGCCACAAACTCCATGAACTCCAGCTTTTATTGTTTTGCTCGGCCAGTCGATATCAGATCCCGTATGCCCTGGATAAGAACGAGCTCCTGGTATCCCTATATGATTTAAATAGTTTGGATGTGGCTGCCCAGGTACAGGTTCTGGCAATTCCGTAATTGCATCTCTAACCGTTTTCCAAGGCTTGAGTCTAGACAAGAGGACATCACCTTGTCTTGATGAGAATTGAGACTTACTTGCACTCCTAATTGGTGGGGGAGCAAGGTTGTGCCGATCCCAGTAATCACCGGAAACATGCTGAGAGTAATAAAGCGATGCCTCCGAATGTGTCGGAGTAATGGGGGGTAATGGACGATCAGAAATGTCCGAACGAACAGCCATTAGAACTACGCGTTTCCGGATCTGAGGAACGCCGAAGTCTGCCGCATTTACAAGTTGCCTGGTAACGTAATAACCGGGCTTATCGTCTCGCAAACTGCAAACTTTGAGGCGCTCGGCATGCTCAGACCAGGCCTCATCGACCAGGGGGATGCAAGATGGATGCCTAAGCTGCATTTCTACATAATCAAAGTAAGGTGCAAACGACTTTCTTAGTAGACCAGCTACATTTTCGAACAAAACCAATTTAGGCTTACAACGCCTGACCAAGTCAAGAGCAGCAGGAAACATATTCCTACTATCATTCATTCCTACATGAATGCCTCCGAGGGAAAATGGCTGGCACGGTGGACCACCGGCCAGTAGATCTAATGATTTATGGTTTTTAATTGTATCCAGATCGAAATGCCGAACATCATGGAGGATTACAGAATTGTCCTCCCATGCTTGATTATCGCTTCCGCTAATTGCCCAGCGGCGAGCATTATGTCTTAATGTGTCACAAGCTTTGGGGTCAAACTCAATTAAAGCGGAATGTTCAAAGCCAGCGACGTGCAGCCCCAATGCCATTCCCCCGCCACCGGCAAAGAGCTCAAGTGAGCGGAGCTTTGCCAGGGAATTAAGTTGCCCAGCAGCGGGCGCGGGGGATGCTTGAAGGACCATGCGCGTATGGTAAGTCCTCCTGCAAGCGCGGGGGCAGAGTGAGGGCCTGAACTTCTAGCGAGCTCGATGGCGTTTAACTGGACTAGATGGAAAAGCCCACATAATATCGAGATACAGCGGACGGGGGCAGAGATGCTTTGTGAATGCCTAGTGATTCTCCCGCGGCTGATCTTGAGCGTGGAGGCCATCGCCGGCCCGCAATGGCGCAGCGCTGGCATCGCAGAGCCTGGCGGCGGGTTCAATATCAGCTGCCTCCATCGGTACCAATTCC
>JBIPLL010000362.1:0-3636 GCA_044368425.1 Beijerinckiaceae bacterium | reverse complement strand
GATGCATGTCGGTTCGTCACAAGGGGCGCTCCGGCTGGCGCTCCGGTGGGCCTGGCCTGCTCGGAACCATCGCGATTCTCGCAGCCGCCGCCGGTGTCGCCATTGTCGGGACGACCCTTCTCGTCCTTCATGAGAAGAAGGCACGCGAAGATGGGACAGCCAGTGATGGAAGCCCGGGATCACCGAGGACCGTCGCACGGGGCGCGGGAGCCGCCTCGTCAGGTGCCAAGGTTCCATGAACTGTCCGGCGCGGATGTTCCGCAGGGGGTATTGGCGCGAAGACCCAAGCAAGGCTATCTTGCAGCAATAGACCTATCGTGAGTTGTCATCCAAGGAGGGACACGAGATGAAAAAGCTTCTGTGCGCGAGCGTGATCGCCCTGACTGTCGCAGCCTGCAACACGCCGGGCGAGCGGGCTGCCGGCGGTGCGCTTATCGGCGGTGCCACGGGCGCGGCCATCGGCGGTCTGGCGACCGGCCGGGCGGGCGGCGCGATTGCCGGCGGCATCATCGGCGCGGCCGGTGGCGCGATCATCGGTGCCGCGACGGCGCGCGAGCAGTGCCCCTATGGCTATTACCGCGATCGTCGCGGGAATTATTATTGCCGCTGATCTGTCGAACAGACAGACAGGCTGATAATCGGGCGACACCCGGTCCGCAAGGGCCGGGTGTTTCCATGTCTGACGTGCTGGAGCCGGGATCGTGTGGGGAAAGATGGGGGGCGCGGGCCTCGGGCTCGTGATCGGTGGGCCACTGGGGGCGCTGATCGGCGCGGCTGCCGGGCATTTCCTGATGGATGCGCAGGGGGCACCATTCGGTGCGCCCGACCGGGAAATGGTGTTCACGACGGGGCTGGTGGCGTTGTCGGCCAAGATGGCGCGCGCCGATGGCGTCGTGACCCATGACGAGGTGCGTGCGTTCAGGCAGGTTGTCGATGTCGGTCCCGACGATATGCCGCGAATCCAGGCCCTGTTCGATCTCGCCAAGGCGACCACAGATGGTTTCGAGGCCTATGCCCGCCAGCTCGGCGAGTTGCTGGCCGACGAGAAGAACCTGCTCGAGGATATTCTGGACGGGCTCTTCCACATCGCCAAGGCCGACCATGCCATCCACGAGGCGGAGATTGCCTATTGCCGCAAGGTCGCGGTGCAGTTCGGCTTCAGCGAAAGCGATTTCGAGCGGGTCACCGCCCGCCATGTCCGCCAGGCGAGCGATCCCTATGTCATTCTCGGCGTCGACCGGGAGATGAGCGATGGCGAGATCAAGGCGCATCACCGGCGGCTCATCGCCGAGAACCATCCCGACCGGGAGATCGCGCGCGGATTGCCGCCCGAGGCCGTCAGCATCGCGACGGCGCGGGTTGCCGCGCTCAATGCGGCCTATGACCGGATCAAGGCCGAACGGGGGATCGCATGACCATGGACGGCGAGCGTCTGAGGCCCGACAGCCCCGTCGCGGTGAAGGTCTTCCCGTCACCCAATCACGGCTCGCGCCGGGGGCGGGACGGTGAGGATGCGCCGGAGCGTGCGCCCGACATGCTCGTGCTGCATTATACAGGCATGGCCGATAGCGGGGCGGCGCTGAAGCGGCTCTGCGATCCGACAGCGGAGGTTTCCGCGCATTATCTCGTCTTCGAGAACGGGCATGTCCTCCAGCTCGTCCCGGAAAACCGCCGTGCCTGGCATGCGGGCGCGGGCGGCTGGGCGGGCGAGACCGACATCAATTCGGCTTCAATCGGCATCGAGATCGCCCATCCGGGTCATGAGGGCGCGGGAAGCGGGCCGCTTGCGGCCTATCCGGACGCGCAGATCGCATCCGTCATCCGCCTCGCGGGCGATGTCGTGGCGCGCTGGCGCATCCCGCCGCAGCGCGTGCTGGCCCATTCCGACGTCGCGCCCACCCGCAAGACGGATCCGGGCGAGACCTTCCCGTGGCGACGGCTGGCGGAAGCCGGGATCGGCCATTTTGTCGACCCGGCACCCCTGCGCGACGGGCGCTTCCTTGCGCCGGGCGAGGAGGGGCAGCCCGTCGAGGCACTTCAGGCGATGCTCGGGCTCTATGGCTATGAATTGCCGGTGACAGGCCGCTATGACGGGCTGACACAGGCGGTCGTCCGCGCCTTCCAGCGGCATTTCCGGCCGCGACAGGTGGATGGCGTGGCCGATGCCTCGACCATTACCACCCTGCGCGACCTGATCGCGAGCCAGCCCGCGACCATCGCCTGATCATTCGGCCGCTTCGACCAGATAGGCGGCCGGATCGTAGTTCAGGATGGGCGAGAGCCAGCGCTCGACCTCGGTCACGCTCATGCCCTTGCGGCGGGCATAATCCTCGACCTGATCGCGCTCGACCTTGGCCACGCCGAAATAATGGCTCTCTGGATGGGCGAGATACAGCCCCGACACCGAGGAGCCCGGCCACATCGCGTAGCTCTCGGTCAGCCTGACGCCGACCCGACGCTCGGCCTCCAGCAGGCTGAAGAGCGTCACCTTCTCGGTATGGTCGGGCTGTGCGGGATAGCCGGGCGCGGGGCGGATGCCGTGATAGGGCTCGCGCGCCAATTCCTCGGGCGTGAACTTCTCGTCCGGGGCATATGCCCAGAATTCCTTGCGCACGCGTTCGTGCATGCGTTCGGCAAAGGCCTCGGCGATGCGGTCGGCCAGCGCCTTGACCATGATTGCCCCGTAATCGTCATTCGCCCGCTCGAAACGCTCGGCGATGCGCTGCTCCTCTGGGCCGGCGGTCACGACAAAACTACCGACATAATCGGCAATGCCGCGCTCGGCGGGAGCGACGAAATCCGACAGGCAGAGATTGGGGCGTCCGTCACGCTTCGAGAGCTGCTGGCGCAGCCCGAAGAAGGTCGCCAGCGTCTCCGAACGGCTCTCGCCCGTGAACAGGCGGATATCGTCCCCGACCGCATTGGCCGGCCAGAAGCCAATGACGGCCTTGGGCGTGAACCAGCGCTCCTCGACGATGCGGCGCAGCATGGCCTGCGCATCCTCCCAGAGCTGGCGGGCGGCCGCGCCCTGCTTCTCGTCCTGAAGCAGGTCCGGGAAGCGGCCCTTCAGCTCCCAGGTCTGGAAGAAGGGCGTCCAGTCGATGTAGCGGGCCAGTTCCGCCACATCATAGGTGCGGAAGACGCGCGTGCCGAGGAAGGTCGGGCGCACCGGCTTCCAGCCATCCCAGTCGATGGCCATGCGGTTGCCGCGGGCCTTTGCAATCGACAGGCGCTGCTTGTCGGCTTCCGCGCGGGCATGGGCGGCAGCGACCTTGGCATATTCCGCGCGAACGGTGGCGACATAGCCCTCGCGCGCCTCGGTCGAGAGCAGCGAGGAGACGACGCCGACCGCGCGGCTTGCGTCGGCGACGTAGATCGCCTGCCCGGCGTCGTAGTTGGGGTGGATCTTGACGGCTGTATGAACGCGGCTCGTCGTCGCGCCGCCGATGAGGAGCGGCATGGTGAAGCCCTGACGCTGCATCTCCGCCGCGACATGGCACATCTCGTCGAGCGAAGGCGTGATCAGGCCCGACAGGCCGATGATATCGACCTTCTCGCGCTGCGCCGTTTCCAGGATCTTCTGCGCCGGCACCATGACGCCGAGGTCGATCACCTCGTAATTGTTGCACTGGAGCA
>JBIPLL010000748.1:0-3639 GCA_044368425.1 Beijerinckiaceae bacterium | reverse complement strand
ACCCACCGCGTCACACTCCCCTCGATCTGTTCCAACCTCAGCGACGGCACCGCCCGCGCCAGCAGCGCCGCATACTGCGCCGCCCGCACAGGCACCGTCACTCCCCCACATCACCGCGCCTCCCCTCCATCGGCTTCGGCACCACCATGTTCCGGTTTGCATCCGTCACCACCTTCAAAGCCAGTGCACACGAATCCACCAGCTCCCCAAACCCCACCGTCTCATCCCACCACACATCGATCGCCCGCACAAAAGCCCCCAAATCACGCCGCAGCCCCTGATACGACTCTGGCCTATGAGTCAGCAAAAACAAAATCTTCGACGCACTCGGCCCGAACGCCTCCAGCGACGCATAACGCAGCATCACATCCCCCTGCCCATCCGCCGCGCACAGCTGCTCCCACAGCCCCTTCACCGAAGGCGTCAGCGGCATCAGCTCCTTCTCCTTCCACACATACACCCCCGCATACGCCTCCTCACGCCCCCGCTCCTCCTCCATCTCCACCGCCGTATCCTCCAGCACCACCTCCACCGGCTTCACCCCAGGCAAAGCCCCGTTATCAATCGGCACCGCCGACGCCTCACTCGAAATCAAATCATCACTCATATCATCGTCCTTTCAAATGCTTCTCAATCTTCGCAAACACCTCCGAAACCGCCTCCTCCGACGCCTGCGCCACCCGCCGCGTCCCCGGTGGGCGAAACAAAATCATCCGCACCTTGTTCTTCGCCGCCGCCACCAACTCCAGATAATACTCCCGCACAAAATAGGCCGGCAAAAGCGCATGCCCCGGATCCGTCACCTCCAGCAGCAAATCCCGACTCCCCTCCTGCCGCCTCCCCAGCTCCGCCCCATTGTAGCGCACCTTCTCCCCATTCGCCCCCATCAGCACATGCCCCAGCACCGGCAGCGTGAAAATCGGCCCCGCCTCAATCTTAATCACCGGCATCCCCAGCGTCCCCGCCGCCGCCGCCAGCGCCCGATCCTGCGTCCGCCACACCATCGCCGCCCGCACCATCTCCACCGCCTCCTCCCCGTCCCGATACTCACACGCCCGCGACCCACACACCCCCACCAGCCGCAAACGCCGCCCCTTCTTCTCCGCATCCAAAATCATCTCATAGTTGTGCAGCCCACGCAGCCCCTGCAAAAAAGCATCCATCGGCCTTGCCTCCTCCAACACCCCCGCTTGCCAATCCCCGATCACATGCCCCAGCGGCAACCCCGTCAAACTCTTCCCCGCCACCCAAAACCGAGTAAACACTGACCCACTCCGCTCATCCTGCTGCACATCCGGCCGCATCGGAAAACGATGCAACTGCAACGCCGCCGCAATCTTGGTATTACGAGTGTGCCAGTTGTAGCGCGTATCGCTCATAGCGTGCGGATCGAAGAAAATTAAAACCTAACACCCAGCCGTTAAGCCGTGATGTAAGGGAACACCGTGTAATTCAGCATCTCAGTCGGATCCTCAGAATCACCCAAAGTCCGCTCAGCATCATCCAAAATGATCAACCCCGTATCCGTCCCAAGAAAACCGTGCATCGAATCATCACTGCCAAAATTCGCCAGCGTCGCCGCCGCACCCACGCCCAAAAGCGCCACCCCTTGAGGAGCGCCCGTGCTCGGAATCATCACCCCCTCCAGCCCGATCGTCATCAGCGGATCCTCATACCGCGCATAAGTCGTCGCCCGCGTCCCCGCACTCTTCTTCGTCACCTTCGTGCGTTGCACCTTAAACGTCACCTTCGAAGCCAGCAGCCCCGTTTCATTCTCGATGTCGTAAGCAGGATTAGAACCGTGTTCGATGATTGCAGCAGGAGCGGCCATGAGAGTTAAAAAGTAAGGATTGAATTGAAAAACCGTGAACCAGACAAACCAGCCGCCATGTCAAACAGGCCGCTCCGTGAAAACCGAAATCTGCACCCCCAGCGCCCGCGACTGCGTATGCGCCTCCTCATCCACCTCCATCTCCACCACCCCCACACGCGGCGCCTTCACAAACATCCAGTTCTCCCTCCGCGACTGCGGCAGCGCCGCCACCCACGTATAAAACCCCGCCACATCCCGCAGCCTCGTCTCGATCGCCCCCATCCACTCCGCCGCCGTCACAGGCAGCGCACTATCCGGCCCCGTCATCGTCTTCAGCTCCACCGTCACCTTGATCTTCACCAGGCGGGAAATCTCACTCTCCTCCTGCACCCCCGAAACCACCACACACGGCCGCCCCACCTTCGCCGTCTCATCCTGCATCACCTTCGGCAAAGTCGCAGCCGCCGGAATGCCCGTCGTCGCCGCATTCGAAGCCACCAGGAAATCCCGAATCAGCTTCGCAAAAAATGAAGTCCATTCCACCTGCACCCCACACCCCGCATGTCAACCCCCCAGCCTCGCCTTCTTCAGCGCCGCCCGGATCACATACGGCATCCGCGCCGCCAGCGCCCGCCGCCGATACCCCAGCACATAATCCGCCCGCCGCTGCATATCCTGCGCGATCCCATACCGCACCTTGTTTGAAATGATGATCGCCACCTTCTCCCCAGACTGAATCACCACACACGCCCCCCGCCTGTCCCCATGCCGCGTCACCCACGCCGGCATCGACTGCCCCAGCTTCCTTGCCGCCCGCACCCACCCCGACGCCAAAATACCCACCCCGCCTTGCGCCTTCTTGATGTATTTCCTCAACTCGGATTCATTTGTCACTAGCATCACCACCCGCCACCGACTGATCCGCCCCTGGCTATTCCGGAAACGCTTATGCATCGTCCCACCATCAAACGGGGCGATTGAGTTCAGCCCTCGATACCGCGACCCCCCTTCCTTTTGCAGCAGCGCCTTGGCTTTTACCAAATCGCCCGCCTGCATCGCCTTCCAAAACGCATCCGCCACCTTTTTGTCACGCAACGCCAGCTCAACGTAAGCCCGCGAAGCCGTCCCGTAAATCTTCGAAATATCACCCGCCACCGCCGACTCCCCCTGTTTCTTTGCCCGCATCCCCGACACCCCAGCACTCGCAGGCGGAGTCACCTTCACCACATCCCGCACAAACAACCGCGCCTCCTGCTTCACCAGCGGCACGATCACCTCCTCCATCGCCCCCGGAATCGCCTTCAGCTTCGCCATCAGCGGCGCGATGTCCACCTTCGTCCTTCTAGGACTAGCCATCAGGAAAACTCCTCCACACAGACCAGCGTCCACACCGGATCCGCCGCACTCAGCCCCGAAGCAAACTCCCGCAGCCGCCACTTCTCCCCCGGCCGCTGCTTCACCTCAAACACCGTCCCAATCGCCATCGCCACCTTCAGCCTCGGCCTCTCCACAAAAAAGCGACACTCCCTCGCATCCACCGCCTCCCCCATCGGCATCATCACCCCCACCTTACTCATCCCCTCCCGCGCCAGCACCTCATTCGTCCCCCACTTCAACGTCACCGGCCGCTGCACCCGCATCGCCGCCTGCCCCCGAGCATGCGCCGCCGTCAAAGCTGTCGTTGAAATCGTCGTTGCCATAAAAATCAATCATCCGGATTACAAAGCACCGCCCCCACCTTATTCAAAAGCGCCACCCCAAGATTCACCAAAGCCTTCCCCACCTCCTGATTCGTCGGCACCCTGTCCTGGATCTCCAGCAGCTCC
>JBIPLL010000724.1:0-3648 GCA_044368425.1 Beijerinckiaceae bacterium | reverse complement strand
AATGCAAATGGAGGCTTGAAAGTTTATCTTAAAGATTCAAAATTGATGTTATTTGCGCTTTTTGCTGGTATTCTTAGTTTTTTTATCGGAAATCTCATTGAAAACGATTGGTTTAGAATTCTTGTAAATTCTGGATTGTTTTTCTTATTTTTTTTATCAGCAGGATATTTTTTTAAGTATTCACTAATTACTAAATTATTTTTTTCTTTAGCAAATGCCATTTTAGTCAGAAAAGAAATTTTTTTTAATGGACCAAAGTGTTGATATTATTTTTTTAATTACCGGTAAGCCTTTACCTGCTATGTTAGATATGGCCTTTTATGCTACTAATTTTGGTAAAAAAGCTGCTATGATGGTTTTGGAAAGAAATGAGGAAGATTTGAAACTTGACACATCACTAGTTAATTATGAGATAATTACGATTTTCGTTTCTTATAAGTCTGTTGATTTACGAAGATTTACATCAATGCCAAGTATATATAGGCAATTGAAATCAGGGATTACAAATAGGTTAAAGCCTGGTGGTATTATTGTAACAGGCTCATATGATTTATTGGTATTTGCTCAAGTTTTAAATCGAGGAAATAAATATAAAATAAGACATCAAGTTAGAGATTTGCATGTTTTACAACTTTCTGGCACTTTTATGTCGAGAATCTTTGTAAAGTTTGAAAAATATCTTCTTAAAAATGTTGAATCTGTTTTAGTATCTTCTGAAGCCTTTGCAGATTCATATTATAAAAAAATTTTTAAAGGAGATATTATCCTGCTAGACAATACTCCTTCTAAAAATACATGGACTGGGTTCAATAAAAAACAATTGTCAAAAACTTTAGTCATTGGTTTTATTGGTATAATTAGATATAAGATTTCACTAAACCAATTAATTGATGCTGTCGAGAATTTATTATTGCAAGGGTACTCAATTAAAGTAATATTTGCAGGTGGTGGGAAGATAGATGATTTGAAATCCAAGTTAAAATTTAAAGATAATTTTGAATTTTTTGGTCCTTACGAATATTCAAAAGACATTAAAAATCTTTATTCAAAAATAGATTTGATATATGCAGTCTATGATAGTTTTGATCCAAATTGTCAATTAGCAATGCCCAATAAGTTTTACGAATCAATTATTTCTAAAATTCCCCTTCTAGTAGCTAGTAATACTTTTGTTGGCAAGGAAGTTATGAGAGTCGGAATTGGCCGGACTGTACTTTCGGGAAATGTAAGTGACTTAGAAATTTTGTTAAAAGAGGCTTGTGAGAACCAAGGTTGGTTTAGGGAAGCTTCAATAAATTTGCTTAGTGTTGATCCTGAATTTTATTATGATCAATATGTTAGGGCAATGAAATCGAGTGTTTTATAACAAAACAATAGAAATATTTTTTTATGAATACTAACAAAAATAAAATATTAATTACTGGTGGCTTCGGAGCAATTGGCCATAATTTGACCAAATATATCTCTAAAGACCCCAATAATGAGATTTATATAGTTGATAATTTGTCAGCTGGAATTATAAATTTTTCGGATGGTCTTAATTTTACACATTTAGATATAAGTAATCCTGAAAAGGTTGGTAAATATTTTCGTAAATTTCAACCTGATTATATTTATCATTTAGCTGCACATTTTGCTAATCAAAATTCAGTTGATCACCCAGTTTCCGATGCGACTACAAACATCATTGGTACAATTAATATTTTGGAGGCTCAAAAGACTAATTCTTGTTTAAAGAAGTTAATATATGCAAGTTCAAGCTGTGTCTACGGAAATAACCCAGTAATGTCTGAAAATGTTTCAATCAAGCCATATGACACTCCTTATGCTATAAATAAATATGTTGGTGAATTGTATTGCAAGTATTATGCTGAAATTCAACATATTCCCACTGTATGTGTTAGAATTTTTAATAGTTATGGTCCAGGTGAAATGCCTGGGGCATATCGCAATGTAATACCTAATTTTATTTTAAAGGCTTTAAAAAATGAAGATATTACTATTACTGGTTCAGGTGATGAAACCCGTGATTTTACCTTTGTCAATGATACAATTGAATTGTTGCAAACATTAGCCTACTCACAATTTAAAAATGCTGAAGTTTTTAATGCTGGTACTGGTAGGAAAGTAAGTATTCGTGAATTAGCTGAAATAATTATTAATGTAACGAATTCTCAATCAAAAATTATTTATACTGAAGCACGCAATTGGGATCATGTTAAAGATCGGTGTTCCGATATTTCCAATTCGCAGAAAATTTTAAACTATAAATTGGATAAAAAGTAAAATATAGGATTATGGTTCTTCCCTTTTTAGTGAACTTGTTAAAGGGAAAAAGCAAGTATCATATTGCGCTGCAGTTCTCTCAAGTAATGAACATGTTTGTTTTGGCTTTGCTCACCCCCTATTTAATAGGAATAAGTGAATATGGTTATTACGCAAGCATATATTCTGTTCCAGGTTTTTTTCAGGGGATGTTAGAAACCTATTTGATGTTATTGCTTTTTAATTCAGGGTTATCAAAATCATCTTTATTTCATTTTGGAAAAATAGTTATCTTATCTTTTATATTAACTAGTGTAGTTGTTTACCTAACTCTAGGTAGGGAAATTGTTTTTATTACATTAATATTATATTCATTAATGTTACTTAGATCTATTGCTCTTGCATTAGCATATCATTGTTTAAAAGTTAAAGTTACTTCAATAATTTTGTCTGAGCTTATTGTATTTGCTGTCTATGGTTTGATTGTTTTGGATGTAAATTTTGGAAGTAAAGTTTTGGGTCTCAGCAGAACACATAATCTTCCCATGATTATGGTATGTTCTGCAGCAATACCTTCTGCTTTCTTTTTGTTTTGGAAAGTCAAACCCTATTTTAATAATCTTTTGATTTTAGATAAGGATCAGCCATTTGATTTGCATAATTTATTGGCAAGAATTTATGAAGATCTCTTTTTTTCACTTGCTCCTTTAGTAACTTTCAAACTATTTGGTTCTAAAACTGCAGGTGAATACAGATTTATTTTGTCCATATTTAAAGGAATCTCCAAGTTATTTCCATTTAAATACGAATTATTGCTTAGAAATATTCGGGAAGGTGTTTTTAGTTTCAAAAGTTTTAAAAATTTTTCATTTTTATTTATCAGTTTTGGAATAGTAACAACTATTTGTTTGACTTTATTTATACAAATGGGTTACTTCAATTTCATTTCTCATATGTACCTCATACTTTTATCTTCAGGCTTTGTTATAACCATTCTTGTTGTATTTCCATATGCAATAACAAAATTCAAATCTTTACCACTCATTACAGTACTATTATATCTGTTCTTATATACAGCATCTTATAAGATGGGAATTTCATTTTTTGTATATTCATTCGTTTTAATTAATGCCATCCTTTATTTCATAATTTATAAAAAAGTTATTAGTATAAATATTTAAATATGAGTACAAGACCTTATCAAATTTGCACCAATTGTATTATGGATACTTCAGATACAAGAATTACTTTTGATTCAAATGGTGTATGTGATCATTGCAATGATTTTTATATTAATGTTGAACCCAACTGGCATACAGATGAAAGAGGAAAAAAAGATCTTCAATCTATAATTAATAAGATTAGAGAAGATGGAAAAGGAAA
>JBIPLL010000697.1:0-14682 GCA_044368425.1 Beijerinckiaceae bacterium | reverse complement strand
CATCCGCAGCAAGCGATTTATCTGTTCCTGCTCACGCATCCACGCCAGCAAATGTGCAGCCCCAGAACGGTAGTCGTCAACGCTGACCCACAAGGCGACTAGCGACACTGACAGCGATGCCACAGCCAACCAGATAGCCGCTGCAACCATGACGTTATTCTCGCTCATGTGTTTCGTCTCCAATCGCATAACCACGCGATGCAGCGGGCGAGCCGCTGATCGCATCGTTCTCACTTAGTCCGTTCCAGCAACTTGCGGAGCGTGGCGAGTGCGTCGTCTGCGCGGATGTATGCCAGTTGCTTGGCCGCCCACTCTACCGTCTCCCGCTCATTGTCAGTGAGCGTGGGCTGCGGCTGGCGGTAGAGCGGCTCTACGCTCCAGTTCCACTCATCCGCCACCTCGCGGGCCTCCTCGTAGAACAGGTGGACAGTCTCGCTGCCGTCGTCGGCATAGACACGCCACGCCACCGGCTGAGAACCAGCGGATGCAGGAGACATCGCTGCCGAGTCCTGCGGTTTCGTTTCGTCGCTCATGCGATGCTCCTGATCCTGCGTGTTCTCAGCCCAATCGCTTCAGCAACGCCCGCAACGTGTCCGCAGCCTCGCGTGACATCGTCGTCGGCATCGACTCGCACTCCATGATCGCCCATCCGATCGCCTTTCGCTCTGCGTCGGTGAGCCGCAGGCGTTGTATCTCTCTGTATTGATCCTGCTCAGTAGCCGTACACGCGCAGTCAGCGGGGCCGCACATTGGGCAGTCGTTCTTGAGCATGGCAATGATTTCGCTGTCTCTCATTTGTCTGCACCTGATTTTCTAGAGCGTCACGTCATACGTTCCAAAAGGTTGCGGAGCGTGGCGGCGTAAGACGGAAGCGAGCCTACAATCGCCACCGCAATCGCCCTCTGCTCCGCGTCGGTGAGTGCGGGCTGGCGGTAGAGCGGGAATGGCTGCACTAAGTCTCCGCCAGCCGCCGCAATGCTCTTCACAAGTTTTTCCGTGTATCCAAACAGCACCGTAGGCGCGGCGCCGAACTTGCCTGGAATGTCTGCCGCCCACGCAAACGGCTGAGAACCACGCGATGGAATGGACTGCTCGGCTTCTTCTGTCATGGCGTCTGTCTCCTGTGTTCGCAGCCATTCATCTTTGGCGTTTTCTCACTCACCCGCAGCCCGTCTGCGGCGGAACAATGGGAGTCTGGCCTCCACCGTACCCGACCTTCCGAAGATGATCTTCCGCACTTTTCGTGTCGCCGCCGAACTCCATCCACGCAAACACTTCGAACTTGCTCAACCACTGCCCAACCGGGAGTCCGCAGCCTTCTTCAAAACACCAAGCGTATTTTCCGCTGGCAATCAGGTCCTCGCCGCCGCTGCGAGTCGGAACGTGTGTTGGCCTGTCGCTCGTCATGCCTCACCTTTCATTGGCTTTGTCCTGAAGAATCCCTTGTGCTCGGGGTGCCTCTGCATGAAGAGTCGAGAGTAGTAGGCGATGAAGTCGTTGCTGATCTTGAAGTCGCTGCCGCTGGTCTCGACGCTCGTCTCCCATCGGATTCGGTTGACGACCAGCCACGCGCTGAGGTTCTTGTGTCCAGACTTTATGGCGTCGAACGTGAACTTCTCAAAATAGGCATACACGCCAGGGTTGGCGTTGTGCCAGTCGAGCCATCGCTGGTATCTGGGACTTGCTGTGTCCATGTCAAACCCTTGGTTGATGTTCATCGAACAGTCGATCACAAGCAAAACGCTTGCGTCCATCTCCACGCCCAGTAAATCGCGTCGCGGATCGGCATCCCGTTTCTCCGATGCGAGCGGTACGACCGAGCAAACACAACGGGGGCCGCAGCGGTGCGCTCGATGGCGTTTCCGCTTACCACCCACTTCGGGACATTGCCAATGGCTTCCAGCAGCAGTAGTTGCTGCTGGTTCGTGAGCGACTCAAACAGTTCACGGGTGTTCTGTGTCATACCAGCCGCTCCAGTAACTCGCGAAGAGTTGATGAATCTCCGCAAGTCTTGGCGTCAATCAGATCAGCGGCTCGTTCCACTGCCTCCCGCTCCTCTTGCGTAAGCGTGGACTTTGCCCCTGCGCCCGCCGGTATACCGTGGGTATATCCAGAGCCGTCTGACTGAAGCCGCTCCAGCAGGCCGCGAAGCGTGGCGACCTCTTCAGTGTGTCGCAAATCTTGGCAAGCCACTTCAATCGCCTCCCGCTCCGCTGCGGTGAGCCGCAGACGGGCGATCTCGTCTCGGTACTCCGCATCCGCTTGATCTGCTGCGGCTCGCAGTTCCTCAAGGCGTTCCCGTTCGGGACATTTTCCTGCCCAATCGCGGCATTCCGTCGCATTGTCGCTAGTTTGTCGCAAGTTTTTTCCCGTTCGGGACAGCAACGCGACGAGCGTGGCGTCCACGCTGTCTGGACCGCCTGTGCCGATGTAATACTCAACCGCCGATCGCTCCTCGTCTGTCAAGTTTTTTTGCTCCAGCAGCCGCTCAATCTCATCTACGAGCCTCGCAACCAAGCAAGCATGGTGCCACTTGTGGCATTCGGCGCTGTGCGTGGACTCGCGACCGGCGTATCCATCCAGCCATTCGCGAGCGTCTGAGACGATGTCAGGGCTCACGACTCAGTGGCTTCCCACGGGATCATGTCCCGAATCTCTTGCAGCAGAGCAGCCTCGTCTTTGGTCAGGCTGCCGTACTTGATCATCGACCGGCAGTGCTGGTCGATGCCATGAAGGGCAGAGGCGAACTCCTGGCCGTGAATAGCCGCCTGGAACTCGCCATCTTCGTCGGGAAGCATGAACGACAGACTAGCCTTTGGCATTGCTGTACTCCTCCATGAGGGAAACGGCACTCTTGGCAACTGACTGTGCGTCGGTGGGGTGGAGATACCCGCTCGCGATGACCTCCAGCGTCCCTTCGTAGTATCCAGACAAACGAGCCCAGGCCGATGATTCTTTGACGGAATCGTCGAGGTCCTTCTTAAGCCGCTCGATCTCTTCGGCTGCCTCGATGATGAACCCAGCCGCTTCGGAGCGGGGGTGAGCAGCAGCCCACAGCGACAGTCTCTTGGCTACATCCAGTGGCATAGTGGCTTTGTAAGAGCAACGCCAGCCCTGGTCAAGCATTTTTCAGAGGGTCGAGGCTTCTCTGAACGCGTCGTCGACTTGCTCAGACGTGAGTCCAAGAGACTCGCCGATCGCCGTGACCAGAGGGTGCAGCCGCTCTACGTAGGGTGCGTACTCCCACTGGATTTGAGCCTCGCCCCTGGTCTGCTCGTCTGGAATAGCAGCCAGCGACGCCTCGACCATCGAGCCTGTGATGCCGTGCCTAAAGAGCCAGAGCCTGATCTGCGTGGCCGTGACTGATTCAGGAACCATGGGCGTGATCGGAAAGAACGCAGAGCCAGCAGGCATGCCGTTGCTGCTGCCGTCAGGCTGGCCTGGGATGTCTTTCCCCAAGAGACTAGCCAAGTCTCCAGCGTGATCTGGGTACGAGTACACGATCGTGCCGCTTGGAACTCCAGACCTAGTCGGGTCATCTCCAGAGACCACCAAGACTGGAATGCCCCCAGGCGTGGGCTCGTAAGAGTGGCCGATCGAGTCCAGCACCTCCGGAACATCAGACATGACGCTGTACTTGCCGACAGACACGAAGCACTTAGGTGCCATAGACAGTGTAGCCCTTCGCAGTTGCTATAGACGGCGTGTCGCCATTGGAGCCGGGGTTCCCAGACACGAACAGCGTGCCAGACGAGACTTGACCGAGAGCAGTGTAGAACGCGTTCAAGACAGTCGCGTCAAGCAAGTTGTACGAGAGGTTGCAGCCGAACATGCCGCTCATGGCTGTCCCGGTCCCGATGCTGAACGTCAGAATCCTGTTCGATGAGCAGTTCAGGTTCTTCAGGCGAGTGTTAGTTGAGAGACTGAGGCCGTACATGTCATTGTCGTGGCAGTAGAGATTCTGGAGTAGCGTGTTGTTCGTCAGAGTCAGGCCAGTGAGTTCGTTGTGGTCACACTGGAGAGTCTCAAGTTTCGTGTTGGTCGTGAGAGACAGCGACGTAAAGTAGTTGTTCTGGCAGTACAGCGACACTAGAGCAGGCAGTTGCGACAGGTCTAGGCTCCCGATGTTGTTGCCGTAGCAGAACAACTCCTGAAGAGAGTCGCAGTTGCGAAGGTCAATGTAGTCGATGACGTTGGTGCTACAGTCCAGCGACGTCAGGTTGCCGCAGTCAGCGACACTGAGAGCCGTGAGTTTCCGAGACGAGCACGACAGGCCAGTGATGCTTCCAGAGTAGATCGCTGTGCCAGGAGAGCAGGGCCAGATGTAGATTTGCTTCGGAGCAGACCGCGACCAGTTCCCTGACGTCGGCACAGACTTCTGTGCTGTCATGAATGCCGAAGCCATGCCGCTGCCGTAGACGCTCACGCTTCCGTCCCACCACATCACAGCAGCGTATCCCGTGCTGGTCTTGATCGAGAGTGACATCGAGCCAGTCTCCAGCGCACTTGCCATCCATGCGTACTCAAGTGGCTTGTACGGCAGGAGGTTCTGGATGTTGATGGTGCCGCTCGACGACGGAGAGACGTTATAGATGACAGTCCCAGGCACCAAGAAGTTAGGGTCGCCTGCGTATATCCCTAGGCCAGACGAGATAGATGCCCCAGAGACTGAGATGGACTGCGGAGACGGGCTCACTGAGACAGAGCCGCCCCCTGCGAGCCCCGTGGATGCCGAGACAATAGGAGTCCCGCTCGACACGGATGCAGAGATGGCGTTGCTAGTGACGCTCCATGCCATGTCACTTGACTACCTCAAAGATGCCGCCGAGTGCCGATCTCTTTTGTCCCGACGGTGGCATCCAGTACATCGACCACGCGTATGAGCCAGACTTGAGAGACGAGACCTGGGCCTCGGTCAGCGACGCCGAGACTTGCCCAAGCGTTGGCTCGATGTAGCCGATGCTCATGCTGACGAGCAACTCATTGGTCACAAGCGAGTTGACGTTGGCAAACACGAACGTGTCATCGAGGTTCGTGTCGAAGTCGATGACAGTTGAGAAATAGTCCCCGGCCTTCACGGAAAGATTTAGAGTCCCAGGCAGTTGCGTGTATGAAGCCATTCTTAGATTCCCTTATCGGGCTCCTTCGGCATCGGCATCCAGTGCTTGACGTGCTGCGTGTCTACGAGAGGCTTCATGCCGCTTGCTGGCTCTTCAATGTAGTTCATCACATCGACATAAGACTTGTCGCCAATGACGCGATGCACGATCACGCGGCTGTAGTTCTCTGGCTTCTCTGTAGCAAACTCACGCCATTGCATCATGGCTATGAAGTCAGCGGCGGTGGACACGACGTTTGGCCGAATCGGCCCGCTCATGGATCGCAGTTGTTCAACAAGTTTGGTCATGGTGCCAGTCCCCTAGTTCACAGGGCTAGGGGACTCTGGCAGCAGGGCAATGGCGTCGGCCAGCGGGACGACTTCGATCTGCTGCATCATCTCTGGCGTTACAAACGCAAACCCGCCAGCCAGAATCCCGCCTTCGCCCACCTCGCTGAGAACGTCGCCGCAGAGCATCCACCGGCCATCGGTGAGTTGCCTACCGGCCGGAACGTGGCGAGGGTCGCCGTGCTCCTCCTGCACGCCGTAGAGCAAGACGGCGACATCGTAGGAGTAGACGAGGGCAAGGTCTTTGCAGTCGGTGTGGGGCAGAGGGAGCGTAAGGTCGGAGAGAAGCATTAGACGTTCCTCGTCAGGGCGGTTTGGAACGCTTGCATTGCGGTGTAGTAGGCAGCGGCTTGGGTGGCATCCATCGCGGCTCCGATGCTGTATCCGCCGCTTCGTCCCGTAGTCTGAGCGGAGTCCAGCGTTCCGTTGTTGTTTAGAGCAAACGCCCAATACTCCAAGTTCTGCGCGGTGCGAGCCGATGGCGTGGAGGTTGCCGCCGACACTCCGTTTTTGTAAAGGATCGCTGACGTTGCGGACGGATTGACGCCGAGCCAGAACGCACCCGCTTGCGTGTATCCAGTTGCTCTTGCTCGCCCGTTTCCAGCAACGGCCGACGATCCATAATCCATCGTCGTTGCCACATCAAGATTCGTAATCGCGTGTTCATGCGTATCGCTGGCCCCACGCGATCCGATTCTGTTTGCGTAAGCGTTTGTTGCTTTGGCGCAGTCGTAGAACGCAAGATGGCAAGCGGTTCCGACGTTAGCCTGCGTCAATCCTGTTCGCAGATACTTGCCAGAGCCAGCCGCGAGGCCCGTCGAATCCGCGAAGTCGCCGCTGACAAACGGCCCGACGTTGGTATCGGTGGCGTTTCCGTATCGCGGCTGGTTGTACGAGGTCGCAGTCGCGCCGTACTCGCACTGCATCCCCCAAACGTAAATGAACCCTGCGGCATCGCTGAGTTCGCTGACGGTCGAAAAGCCTGTACGAGCGTCTGTAGAAGTCGGAAGCGTGAATGTCTTTGTGAACCGCTGCCAAGTCGTTGTGACGGTTACGGTGTCGGAGTAGACGTTGCCAGCAAGCCACTGAATCTGGCGGGTTCCCGTGCTGGTCTTCATCCACGCAGACACGGTCGCCTGACGCCCATCAAGTGGCATCTGCTGGTACATCTGACGAACATCAAACGGGGCTGACGGCGTTGTGAGTTTGGTCGCGTATCCATATCCAAGCGGCCCGACCTCCGCCGTTGCGGCTCTTGTGATAGCGCCGTTCCCGCCAGCAAGCCACGCCGCGTTGGTGGGGTCTGCGCCGAACTGGAACAGGTTGGTGACCGTCTTGTCGGGCGTCAGGTAGAGCGGCACCAGTGCGGCGTTGAGATTTGAGCCGCAGAACAGGTTGAGCCGGTAAAAGCGGTCGCGTAGCGATGCCGCATCCAGTGAGTCGCACAGGGTATTCACCGCCGCCGCCGTGCTGGCACTCACAGTGCCGCCGTTGGCGTAGACGCGGTTGACCCAATCCTGAGCGTCTGCGTTTGAGACTTGCGGGGCGATAGCAATACCCCAGCGAGAGGACAGGTACTGCTCAACACGGCGAGTCTCTGATGCCGACAGGCTTCGGTTGTAGAGGATCGCTTCGCCAATCCACCCACCGAGACGGGTCATGTTGCTGGCCGGGTCTGACCATAGGTAGTAACTGTTGCCTGCGTTCCAATCCTGGGTTGCGGTGGTGTAGAACGGCGCACTGTTGTACCGCAGCGTGTAACCAGACGCGGCACTGTTGATTGTGTAGATCGCTGCGCCGTAGCCTGAGGTCGGAAGCGGGGCGGGGTTTGTTCCGGCCAGCCGCGATGTTCTCCAGAACCCTTCGTTGCTGCCAGAACTCTGAGTGCTGGAGTTGTTGAGGCGTGACATGGCAATGCCATACGAGTTGTCAATGCCTGTTCCGCCGTCATTCACCTTGTAGGCAAAAAATGCTGTTCCAGAACTGTTTGGAAACGCTGACCCGATGTTCCCAAGGCCGACGCCGCCAGCGTTTGACGAGAACGCAAGCAGCGCTCGCCTGCCGTTCACCATCTCCGTTCCGCCAGATGGAACGCTGATCGTCGGCCTGCTTCCCGCCGTACCCTGCGTTGCGTGCCTCGCGTTGCCCGACTTGTCGGCCCAGTACCCCACCGGATCGCTGGAGGCGGTGGCTGGAGCGTGGACGCCAGAGATGGCCCACTTGGCGGCGAGGTAGGCTTCGACGCGGGCACGGTCTGCGGTGGAGAGTGCGGTGTTGAAGACGACGATCTCGGCAATGTCGCCGTTCCAGAAGCCGTATGTGCCGCCGCCCTGCGACCCAACAGACGTTGCGGCTTCGTTGTTCTGTACTGTCCCTGCCCCCATGTAGGTTGCATCGGTAGCGAACGCTGCACCGTTGCGAATACCTGTGAGCGATTGCGACGAGTGATTGACCACTGCTGTCTGGATGAAAGCAGTGCCGGTAGTCAGCGTCCCAGAACCGTCAGTGACACTCTCCAGCGTATCTGCGTAGAGCCTGCGCCCCCCGATGAATGGTCGGCTGTCCTGCTGTCCTGTGCGGAACAGAATCGTAGACCCAACGCCAAACGCGAATCGCTCGCCGCCCGCAACGCTTGCAGTCCTGATCGCAGTGAAGATCGTATATCCTGCCAGATTGCGAATAACATCCTGTGCCGCTGTGTTTCCGGTCATCGTCGTTAGGGAACCGGCGAACGTGACGGCACTACGAGAGTTGATCGCAGACGGCGTGAGTGTCGGCCTTGCGGTGCTGGTTGCCGTGAAGTCTCGCCCGTTCCCGCTCTTGTCCTTCCAAGTCTCCACCAGCGATCCGTTCAGCGTCATGCTCGCCGCAGACGAGTCAGCACCATCCAGCCACAACGCACACCCGCTGATCTCCGTAGGCGAACTCACCGCCGTCACCGGCCCCGCGTCGGTGGTGTAAAGCGTGTCGGCCGAAGAAGCGTCAAGCCAGAGGGCGAGGCCGCTGATGGACTTCGGCGTGAATACGTTATTCGCTGGGCGAAGAGTGCGAGGTGATAGTGGCATGGCTAAAAACTACGTCGTTGCACTGATTAGAATGCCATTGACGTAAGTCATATCCAATGGCTCGTCATTATCGTTGCGAACAGTGACCACTCCGTTGTATCCAGACGGAACCACTTTTACTGCGAACGGAGGTGAATAGCCTGTGCCGACGTAGATGATCCCATCGGCGACGTTCACCGCCATTTCACCGGGCCTCATGTCTTTGTTGGAGGGGGCCTCCCCTGGCTGCGTTGAGTATTGATGGCAATACTCAAATCCAGACAAGTTTCTTCCGCGTCCGAGGTTCGTGACTTGACTCTTCTGAAAAGCCATTTTTGCTCACCCCTTCAGCATCACGACGCACGAAACAGAAGTGCCAGCCGCTTGATCGGCGACGAGCCGCACGGCACCGGCTGCGTAGCACTCATCGGGCAGTGGATAGCATCGCGGCTCAGTCTGCGATGGCGAGAGGTTGATATTGGAGACGCTCCCGTCTGCCTTGTAGAGCCTGCCATAAGGATTCGCAGGCGAGTCTGAGCACCAGACGCTGATGCTGGTGAAACTCGCAGCAGACGTGCCGAGTTCGAGTGCACCGCCAGCGACGTCATCAAACCGGATCGGCACAGCCGTGGTCGTCGTCGTGGTCAGGGCCAGAGAAAAAGAGCGGGATTTCCGCTTGATCTTCGGTTCAGTCAAGTTGCACCTCCTTGTGCAGTGTGGGGATCAAGTCCCTCGCGAGACTTTATGAGACTAGCACGGACTCTCGATGCACCCTAAGAGCCCGATTTCATGACCGCATGACGAATCTCAGTCTGGCCAACGGCGATCTCTTGGAGAGTCTCGGCCTGCTTCTCCTGAGTGGTGCTGATCCGGTCCAGCGTCTGACGGGTCGAGTCCAGAAACTCAGTGTGGCTCTCGACGATCGGGATGACCACGGTCTTATGGATGCTCGTCGCGGCCTCGCGGGCCATCCAGAGGAACAATGCCAGGACCACGAACGGCACGCCGAGTTTCCCGGCGACGTCAATCAGCGTGCTCTTGATCTCTTCTTGCGTCATTTCGTGAGTTCCATTTTCCATCCGGTCATGACCACCCTGTGCGAGGGCCTGTCGAACCACCACTCGATGAGCCGATTCAGGATGTATTGCAGCAGCGGACTGATGAGAATCCAGAACAGAGGACCGAAGGTCTTCTCGTCTCCGCAGATCAGGCAGTAGGACCGCTTGACGTCGCCTGCCCAGGCCTGGGCGACGACATCCTGCTCCGGAGAGTCCTGGCCGATCACATTCAGGGCATCAAGCGGGCACGACTCGATCGACATGGTGATCAGGTCGTCGACTCTTTCGCGACCTATCAGGTGCTTCCTGGCGAACGGGAGTTCGTCCCACAACTCGTCACGCAAGTCTTGCTGGGTCATTATTTCTTCTTGCACTCGCATGAGTCGGGGCAGGGGCACGGGACAACAGAGATGCCATCGCCAGAGAGAACCTTGCCTTTTGGAAGGCCCTTCTTGCCGCACTCCCCGCAGCACTTATGCTCCGCAGGCACGTCGGCACGCTGCTCTGCTGCTACAGCCTCGTACGCAGCAACGGCGAAGCACTCGCACAAAAGATCAATGTGCTGCGTGTTTGCAGGACGGCATCCAGCAGCGATGACCAAGAGAATCAGCAGGAGACTTCTCACAGGATGCCTCCGGTCCAACTGGGGAGTTTGCGAGGCGGGAAGCCGTCATACGAAGACAGGGCGAACGAGTCGCTGTTGTCTCCTCCAAGCATCGAGTCGATCACGTCTGCGTCGGCCCAGAACGTGCATCCAGCAAACGCTGGCGGCATCTCCATGCCTGGGACGCCTGAGTAGTGAGGGCCTGAGTTTGACTTCGGTCCCCAACTGTTCCAGATCAAAGCGCCGGGACGCTTGCCGCCTCTTTTTCCGATCGCCGCCATGCAATGCGACCATTGCCCACGGGGCTTGCAGAAGCCCGAAGAGTCTCTGGTAAGAGTGAAGCCCTGGTTCGAACAGATTGAAATCGGAAAACCGCTCGTTAGTAACCGGCAGAGTTCGTCAAAGTTTCTGACGAGCGTGCATGTCTTCACGCGATTTCGCTTTGCGAACGGCTCCAGTTCGTCTGGCAGTCCCGTGTCTCCCCACTGCTTCTCTCTGATGCCAGAGTAGTCCTTGAAGACTTGGCCACCGTAGTCGACGCCATAGTGCAGCACGCCCCACTTGGACACAGCAGCAGCAGCAGCGCCGCCAAAAGAACCGTCGGACGTTCCTGCCCGCTTCTTTCCCCTGGCTTCCACGCGGGACAGGGCGTAAATCGATGCTTCCAGGGCTCGCCCTCGCCAGTCTTCGGCTTCTCCATGGACGACGATTTCCGTACTGGATAGCGCGTCAACGCATCCTGCGTACCCATGGCCGACACACGAACCGATTTGTTGGGCAACTCGCGTGTACTTCGGGTCGACCTTCAGGATCGCCGGGTAGAGCACGACATCTCTGTCGTCGCTCGACTTGAGTTTCGGCCCAGCAGACGCGAGCGTGGGATACTTCAGATGAGAGACGATCTTCTCCGTCTCTCTTGGGTTAGGGACGTACCCTTGCGGCCTCCATGGAGCAACCATCGTCAGCCGTCCTTCCCAAGACCAGCCCACGCAATCGCGTCAAAGAGTTCAGCCGCCTTGGATCGCAGTTCCGGAGTCAGTTGCCGGTGCTCGTCACCGATGACTTCGTCCATCGCAGACTCGATGGCATCGCTGAGTCCCTCGTACTGGCCTGGGGGATTTCCAGCCATGCCTTTCCAGATGAACTTCAAGATCGCGACGTGGATCGCCCGCAGCCCCGCAGTCGTCGAGATAACCGGCGGCTCGACGATGCCGTCTGCCGAGACGACCTTCGATGCGTTTTGGTAGATGTTCTGCAACCAGAGCCGATCTATCGCGTTCATCTTGGTGACGATGCGAACAACTGGAGAGACGACCTTTTTCATGGCCTCACTGGGCTCCTTTACTGAGACGCCTGGGGTGCTGCTGCTCATGGACGGCATGTCTGGGAGACCAAACAGGCCAAACGCGGTGAGCAGGATGGCAAATACAATGCGTAGATTCATTTCAGCATCACGTCGATGAGTTGTTGACAGAGATCAACGCCTTCAGTGTTGTCAGCGGCCTTCAGGCGACTGGCAATCTCTAAGACAGTGTGAGCGTCGGACATCCACGTCACTTCTTTTTCCCTTGGTGCGGCTGGCCTCCAGGCGAGGGCCTTTTGAACTGCTGCCACCAGGGACGGACCCGCCACAACAGCAACTGCCGCCAGGACGGCAACGGCGCGAAGGATAAGTTCTGCATTGATCATCACTTCGCCTCGCTTCCGTCGATCTTGTCAGCGATCCACCGCAGGAAACTCTCGCCCTGCGGAGACTTGAGAATCGCCGTGACGTGATCGACGAGTTCGTCGTCGACCTTGGTGTTCTTGGACTTGCTCGCCAGCCACTCGCACGCGTCGGCGACGATTAGCGTCTTGCGATGTGTATCGTGCTCGGCCAAAAAAGCCTGCACGTAGGTTGCGACAGGAGCCCACTCCTGAAGAATCCTGATCTTGTCCCACAGCGTGACATTGTTCAGTGCGCCGTAGTTCGGCTCGTCGTTGCCCATCTAAGAGTCCCTCCTTGTTGCCAGCCCTTTGTCAGACTAGCACTGGACTCTCATCACCCTGAAGTGCCGCGATCTAACAAGTCTTCGACGTAACTGTTGGGGCTGTCGTCTGTAAGACTTGAGTACGATGCTCGCAGTACAGACTCTGGAATCACGCGAATCTCGACAGGCTGCGGATTCGGGTTCCAGCCCACGCGACGTCGAGCACGCTCTTCTTCCGTCCAGCCCGCCTGGAACTCCAGGCACTTTCGGCGAATCTCGTCTTGGCTGGGCAGATAGGCTTTTCGGTGCCCAGTTTTGGCCCCGTGCCAACTCTCACGCCTGGGGAGCCCTAGTTGACGTCGAGCGACGTCACATCTGTCGGCAGATATCTTGAGGGTCTCTGCGATGACCCGTGTCGGAGTACCTTCCAGCCACATCTTCGAAAACGTGGCCGTGCAAATCTCTACCTTGGGGGGCCTAGGCATCTCATTCTTTCGTTTCCCTCTCTTCGTTGTTCATCCATGACATGACGCACCTCATCGACGGGCAGATGTAGAGCGAACGTCCTGTCGCCTCTGCCATGCTCTTGTGGAAGGTGACGTGCTCGCAGTCCTCTTCGCCGCTGTAGACGCCTGCGAGATAGTCGTCAGTCCGATATACGGCCATGCCGCCAAACGCCGACGACAGCAGCACCGGCGGCGATCCAACTGGCGGAAGCCACTGATACGCATACGAGCCAGCACCGTTTCGGTACGCGTCCCAGTAGCAGTTCTTCTGGCCCAGCCCACGCAGAGCCCAGCAGTCATACTGAACCCACTGAGGACCAACACCCCAGTCATACTGAAAGAGCGAGACGCTGGTCATTCCGGATGCCTCTGGCATGGAGTGGAGCCAGCCGATACCGTTCATGAGTCCGTTGTCGCTCCATCCGCCCCACTGATCGAAGTCGATGACGACCACGAAGTCGGAGTCGGCAGCACAGTCCCTAATCCATCGCTGGCATGCGGTGCGGTACTCGGCCATGGCGATCGTTCTTGGTCCAGAGAACTCAGTCGACATCTGCTGGCGACCGAGGAACTGATGGTGAAACGTCGCCTTGCGGTGCTTCTTGGTGAAGTCAATCAAGACTTGCACGGTGTTGTCAGTGCAGTCGTTGGACTCGATATGTAGAGCCCAGTCTCCGCACTGGCCAGCCAGGGCAGCGAGCCTGTCTAGGTTTCCAGACAATGGACCGTCGCAGTTTCTCGCGAGCCCCACGAAGGCGATCTTCGACTGCGACAAGAGAGCGCGGCCTTCTTCTGCTTTCGCAACGAACGAATCGAAGAAGCACTCTGCTGGACGCCAGAGATTTTCAGGAAGACTAGGCATTGAGCCTCCAAGATGATTCGTCAATGCTCACTTCTGGCGAGACCATCTCGCGAGTGAACTGCTCATGCTCCCACACATACGGATTGTTGTATGTGCCACCAAAGCGTCCGATGTTCTGGATTCGCGACGCAAGCGGAGAGATTGCCAGACGCCCCTTCCTGACGTTCCTGTCCATCCATGTGTCCCACGACACTTCTTTCACAGGACTCCAGTCTGCGTCCATCTCAAGCCATCGGTCTCGCCAAGTAGCGAAGCCCCATGCTGTGTAGTCAGCACTTTTTACGGCTAGGTGCGGCTCGCCTCCTCGTCGGCTGTATCCGCAGACGCAGAACAGTTCAGGATCACCACCAAACTGACTGGCCCACTTGTAGAACGACAGAGCGTCTCTCGCAGGAGAGGTATCGTCTTCAAGGTGGACGTGGAAGTCAGAGGCTTCGAATCCGTGACGAAACGCTCTCCTCACGTTTTCGTTACAGCCCAGAGGTCCGTCGCTAATGTGCATCCCCCACGAACCGGGCGAGATGTTCTTGACGAGATCGCGAGTGACGTCGCACTGGTTGTCCACGAAGATCGAGATGTCCCAGTCCCTCACTCCATCGCATGACTTGAGCAGCGAAAGCGTGTGAAGCGTGTATTCAGGACGTCTGCACACTGTGACCGTCAGGCTAGGCATTGATCCCTCTCTTGAAGAGAATCCTTTTTGCGACCTTATCGTCCAGGCCAGAACTGAACACGAACTCCCGGCACGCTTCGCGGTACTGCTCTGCGTCCGGTCCTGTCCTTCCAGACGCTCCGTACCCGTCTGCTCTCTCTGAGACGACAGCGCCAGCGCCGGGCACGTACGCGGCTCCATGTAGAGCCGCCACCGTTGCGTATCCAATCGCATCAGACCAAGGACCCATTCGCCAGAACTTGCGATCTCGGAGCCAGAGAAGCCGGTCGAGCAGAAGAAGCGATCCGATGCCCGTCTCTGTTGGGTTGCATGGAGACATAAAACGATCGCGGACTTGGCCTGGAGACATGACGGTCGCCTGTGCGACGCCCTGAGACACAAGCCCTCGCATATCTGGCATGCTGTCGATGCGAACGAGATAGTCAGCGAAGATGACCGGGAAGTCTCCAGCATCTGCTAGGGAGACAATGCCACTGAGCAACTCGTCGTCTGCCCCCAGGCAGATCACGTATTTGCCAG
>JBIPLL010000509.1:0-2808 GCA_044368425.1 Beijerinckiaceae bacterium | reverse complement strand
TCCAGGCGACATCGCCGACTTCGAGACGGCACCGGATCTGAGCCGTTGGAAGCTGGATGACACGCCATCCGATGAGGCGTTTCAGCTTCGATGGAACCACATCGCGGATGGAGATCGCCAACTGCTGATCTGCGACCGCATGATCCTGGCACGCGTCAGCTGGGATGACCTCGACGCCGCCGGCTATGTGACCGGCCGGGAGGTTGTCATCGACGGCCGTCACTTCATCTGTCGACTGCTTACAGGCGGCAGTGATTTTCTGGTTGCGGAAGACGGTTATCAGGGCGGCTCTCCCGTCAACGAGTGGGATCGGTATGTTGGCGGGGACACGACCGACCTCGGGCTTCCAACGCCGATCTTGCGCAGTGCCTCCCGCGAGCTGATGGAAGAGGATCTCGCCAGCCCCCATAATCAGCTCTGGAACTGGCTGGGTGCGGTTAGCTGGACGCAGGAGCCATACCTGCATCGCGCAACAGCGCGTTGTTGCCGAGGCTTTCACTCGCCGCGGTACTTCTATCTCAATACGAAATCTCACAGGCACGAAGATATTGGATGGCGCCCTGTTCTGGAGCCGCTCTAGGGGGCACTTCAGACAACCAGGAAAGTCTCAGAAAGCCCCCTATCCCGGATTGCGCAGTTGAAGATCCTCCATTCAGGAGACATGCTGCCTTGATAAGCAGCGAAAGGGCTGTGCGCAGAATGGACCCTACGAAAACTCGCGAGCATCGCCAGAGGCAAGCCGAGCGAAGGTTTCCTCTGCTCCGCGGATCACCCAACACGGCGGCCATCGCGCTCGTCGGCTTTCTCGACCGGCTGTCCGCTTCCGAGCAATTGTCGTTCGCCGATCAGCTCTCCGATCTGGCCGACGGCCAGCGGGCCAATCCAGGCATCACAGTCGAGGAGCGTCTTGCGCTGGTGCGCAGCCTTCCGCTGGTTGCAAGGCACTTCGGAAGGCACTTCGGACTGAGTGAGCCAATTCCATCGATCGACGTGCGTCTCATACCGGTCAAGGTGCTGGCAGGCGTCTTAAGGGACGACGTGACGGGAGGCTTCAACGGCTGGGCAAAGCTGGTCAAGTTTTCGGATGAGCCGGAGGCGCGGGCGCCTGCAGTCGCTCATGCCTCTTCACTTCAAGAGATCGTTCCGATTGCTCCAGGTCGACTGCGCAAGCTGATTGGGGACGCCATGAAGAAAAGGTTCGGCGCGGGCGACAAGCGCTTGAACCCCGAGCACTCTCAATTTACCGCGCAAATTCCAGGAAGCACTGTCAAGGTTGATATAATCTTCGCCAGGGGTGGCGGATCGAGACACCAATTCGACTACCAGGTTAGCGCAACAATCGGAGAGCTACCGCCGATTGCAACGGCCTCCTATGAAGGTGTCTGGCTTACGAGCCCGCGGTGGGACTATGTCACAGAGACCAACGCAGATCGCAGCGTTGCTCATCTGATCCGTCAGATTGAGACGTGTCTGGAACTCGCATAGCGATCCGCCCCGCGTTTCTTGGGCAGCTTCGCGACCTCATATCGGTCGCTGCGCTGACCCAAGCCGAATCCCGAAAGCGGACATCCGCACTAGCGGGGGACGCGGCAAGTTTGCGCCGGGTGAAGACACTCAGTATTTGTGGTCGAAAAGGAGACCTTAGTCACCAATCGGCTCCGCCAACAGCCTGTAGCCCACGCCCGGCTCGGTGATGATAAAGCGCGGATTGGCGGCGTCGTCGCCGATCTTGTCGCGGATATGGCCGATGGCGATGCGCAGATAATGCGTGTCATGCAGGTGCGCTGGGCCCCAGATCGTGCCAAGCAACTGATGGTGCCCGACGAGCCGGCCTGCATGTCGGGCGAGCAGCCCCAGAACATCGAATTCCTTGCGTGTCAGCCTGACGGGGGCACCATCGACAGTGACGCTGCGGGAGGCGAGATTTAGGGCGAGGCCGCCCAGGCTGATCTCGGCCTTGTCGGCTCCCTCCGGCGGACGCTTGCGCAGCAAGGCGCGCAAGCGCGCCATCAACTCGCCCGTGGCGAAAGGCTTGGTGACATAGTCATCGGCGCCGGCGTCGAGGGCTGCGATCTTCTCCGCTTCGCCGTCCCGAACCGAGAGGATCAGAATCGGCGTCTGTGACCATTCACGGATGGCGGCGATGACCGCCTTGCCGTCCATGTCCGGCAAGCCGAGATCGAGAACGATCGCATCAGGAACGGCCGTCGCAGCAAGCTCCACGCCCTGCCGGCCACGTTCGGCTTCAAGCACATCGAAGCCGCCGCTGCCGAGCGCGATCTTGAGAAAGCGCCGGATGGGAGCTTCGTCGTCTATAACAAGAATGCGCGGGAACTGCGTCATGTCTTGTCCTCAGCCAAGTCGAGCGCAAGGGCAAGCGGCAACCTGAGATGGACTGCTGCGCCGGGCGCACCCTCTACAGGTTCCGCGCGCACAGTCCCGCCATGGGCCTCGACCAGACCTTTGACGATGGCGAGCCCCATGCCGGTCCCCGCTGGCGCGCCGTCTCCCTGCACGGCGCGGTGGAACAGATCGAAGACGGCTTCGCGGTCGGATGGAGCGATGCCCGGTCCCTGGTCGATGACAGCAATCTCCGCGTCGTCGCCCACGCGCCGGGCATGGATCGTGATCACCGAGCCGGTTGGCGCATATTTCGCGGCATTCTCCATGAGGTTGGCAAGCGCCTGCCCGATCAGAACAGGATCGACATCGAGCGGCGGCAGGTCCTTCGGGACATCGACCTGGACTTGGTGGTTCGCCAGTGTTCGCGCCAGATCGCTGCGGACGCTGCCGATGATTTCGCGCAGG
>JBIPLL010000361.1:0-3667 GCA_044368425.1 Beijerinckiaceae bacterium | reverse complement strand
TCGACGGCCACGCCGAAGCGCTGGCTGAGCCGGGCCAGCGCCACGCGCAGGTGCATCTCGCCCTGCCCGCGCAGCCGGATCTCGCCGCGTTCCCCGGCATGATCGACGCCGAGCGCGGGATCCTCCTCGGTCAGCTTCGCCAGCGCCGTCGCAAGCCGCACGTCGTCCTTGCGGTCCCTGACCGCCAGCACCACACCATGGACGGGATCGGGCGGCGCGACGGAGTGGATCGCCGCCGGCCGCTGCCGGGAGACCGCGACGCAGTCACCCGTCGTCACAGGCTCAAGCCGCGACAATCCCGCGAGAGTGCCCTCGCTCGCGTATTCCTGGCGCGACTGCGCCTGCCCGCGCAGCGCCACGATCCCCGCCAGCCGCGCCTCGGCACCGGCAGAACTCGACAGGATGTCGCCTTCCCGCAGGCTGCCGCGCAGCACGCGCGCGACCGACACCTTGCCGCCATGGGCGCTGTGGAGCGTGCGCACGATCTGCGCCAGCGGCTCGCCCGTCTCCGTGACGCCAAGCCTTGCACGCGTCGCCGCAATGCCGGGCGCCTCGTGGCGCAGCGCCTTCAGCAGGCGCGTCACGCCATTGCCGCGTTCGGCACAGCCGATGAGCACCGGCACGACGTGCCGCTCCCGCAATTCGCGGGCCAGGTCATCGAAGACCCGGTCACGCGGCGGCTCGATCTCGCTGATGAGATCCTCCATGAGACCGTCATCATAATCGGCGAGCCGCTCCAGCATCGAATAGCGCGCTTCCTTCTCGCGCGCGGCCTCGCCGTCAGGCAGCGGCACCACCTCGCTGGGGGCATGCTCGCGGTAGACGAAGGCACGCTCCAGGGCGAGGTCGATATAGCCGATGGCGATCCCGTCCTTCCAGATCGGGATCTGCCGCAGGAGCAGCGGCGTGCGCGAGGCGCCCTGCAGCATGGCCAGCGTCTCGCGCACCCGGCGCGTCGCCGTGTCGATCTTGTTGAGGAACAGGAAGCGCGGGATATCCGCTTCCTCGAGCTCGCGCAGCACGAGCTCAAGCGCACCCAGCTTGCGCTCGTCCGGCTCGCAGACGACCACCGCCGCGTCGCAGGCGGGCGCGACGGCGCGCATGTCGTGGATGAATTCGACGGAGCCGGGGCAATCGACGAAGGTGAAGCTCTGGTCGAGGAAGCGCAACGACGCGACATTGGGCTCCACGCTCATGCCGTTGGCCCGCGCCTCGGGGCTCGCATCGCCGATGCTGCTGCCATTCCTGACGCTGCCCTGCCGGTCGCTGGCGCCGCTGCGCTCCATCAGCGCTTCGAGAAGGGTGGTCTTGCCGCTCTGATAGGGGCCCACGATCGCGATGCAGCGCGGGCCCGGATCTGGTCTGCCTCTGGAAACACCGCTCGTCCTGGACTCACCGGCCGTTGGCATGGCCGCCTCCCCCTTTGGGCGGCATCAGCGCCGCAAGGACATGGTCCTCCTGCATCCGGGCGCTGGCAAGGGCATCGAAGGCTAATGATATCACAGGTTGTATTCGTGATAGCCGGAGATGTACCGGCAGATATCGGGCGCAGACCCCGGCAGCAATCAGGCCGGGACGACGCCGGAAGCCATCTGCCTGTACCAGCCGGCGCAATCGGCAACCGTGCCGCTGGTGGCGACCGCGCCCTTTTCGAGCACGATGGCCTTGTTGCAGGTCCGCTCGAGCAAGCCGAGGTCATGGGATGCGAAGACAAGGATCTTCGATCGGGCGATCAGCCCCTCCATGCGCTCCTTCGATTTCTCGATGAAGGACAGGTCTCCCGCATTGATCATCTCGTCCATGATCATGATGTCGGGCTGGATCGACGTCGATACGGCAAAGGCCAGCCGAATGAACATGCCGGTCGAATAGGTCCGCATCGGAAGCTTGAGAAAATCGCCGAGTTCGGAGAAGGCCTCGACCTCGGGCACGATCTCGCGCGCCTCGGCCGCACTCAGTCCCATGAAGGCGGCGCGCCGCTCGATATTCTGGTAGCCCGACAGGGCCGGATCCATGCCCATCAGGAAATCCGTCATCGACGCCACCGAGCCGGACCGGGAGAACGTCCCTTCCGTCGGCTCGTAGATACCCGCACAGACCTTGAGCAGCGTCGACTTGCCTGCGCCGTTATGGCCGATGACGGCGAGCCGGTCGCCGGCCACGAGGTCGAGGGAGACATCGCGCAGGGCGTTGATCAGGGGTCGCCGGGCGGATCCCCCGACCGTGGCACCGACGCGCCGCACGATCGTCGATCGCAGCGACCAGTCCGCGTGTTCGAGCACGGGAAAGGTCACGCTGACATGGTCGAGCTTCAGGTGCATGGCCATCCGTCCGCAGACCTAGAGCCAGTACGTGATGGAACGCCGCCATCTCGCAAAGACGACAAAGCCCAGCACGGTGTTGACGGCCAGGATTCCGAGGCCGATCAGCCAGTAATGCGGCTTTGGGTCCTGCCCCAGGATGGGGGCGCGCAACAATTCGAGAAAGACGTGGAACGGGTTGAAGACGAGCATGTCCCTCAGATGCGGTTCGATCAGCTGTTCCCGCCAGATCACGGGAGTGAGGAAGAACAGGACCATCACAAGGCTCGACACGATCCCCGCAACATCGCGAAAGCGCAGGCCCACGACGCCAAGCCAGAAGGAGGCGGCTATCAGGGTCAGCACGGTCAGGACCAGAGCCGGCACGAAAAGCAGGACATTGATCGAGGGCCAGATGCCGAAGAACAGGAAGACCGCCGGAATGATCACGATATTATGGGCCAGTATGACCAGATGCTTGATGATGTTGGCGAAGAGATAGGTCGAGCGCGGAAGGTTCAGTTCCTTCATATAGGAAGCCGAATTGGAAAATGTCGTGGTCGCATCCATGAGAACGCCGGTCATCAGAAGCCAGAACACGTGCCCTGCCGCCAGATAGGGCAGGAACTCGGACAGCGGTTGCTTCCAGATATTGGCCCAGACGAAGCCGATCGCGACAATGAGCAGCGCATTCGACAGGGTGAGCCAGAACTGCCCCAGCACGCTGCGCCGATAGCGCGAAGCGACATCGCTCGATCCGAGCAGGACGATCAGGTTCGATCGCGACAAGGCCTCGCCAAGATCGTCGACCGCCCGCCGCCAGATGCTGACCCCGGGCCGGATATCGGTGCCGCGCGCACGCGGCAGCACCCTGGCAGGCGCGGGAGCATCATGTGCAATGTCGTGCGTCATCGGCTCAACCCAGGCGACCGATCCGCCGAATGATGTCCTTCAGCCCCATTTGCCCGGGCTTTGGGGCGACAAGTTGGCGAAGCAACTTGATGGGATTGCGCGAGAACCGTCTCGCCTTAGGGGTGACGAGGGAATAGGGGTACTGGATGAAATAGAATTGCCTGACCTCATCCATTTCCTTGCGGGTGAAGGACGCAACCGTCGAGCGGCGCTGCGGCGTGGCAAGGGCCGCGACATGCTGATCGAAGCGGGAGATGAACTCACGGTAGCTGTAGCTGTCGTCCTCACAGACTTCGGCATAGGCAAGCGCGATCATCTTGGCGCATTCAACAGGATTGCGCAGGAACTCGACGACCTCGGCCATATTGCCATGGTCCTTGCGCAGCGGCACATAATGCCGCCATGCCTTGAACGCCCCCGAATACTGCCCTTCATACATGATCAGCAAGGTCCGC
>JBIPLL010000360.1:0-3676 GCA_044368425.1 Beijerinckiaceae bacterium | reverse complement strand
TCGCGCGCCACCCCCGCCTGAAACCGGACCACAGCCAGACCGAGGTCAGTCCATGAGATTCCTGCGTTACGGAAAGCGCGGCCAGGAAAGGCCGGGTGTTCTCGATTCACAAGGCCGCATCCGCGACCTGTCGGGTCTCATCCCGGATATCGGGCCCGAGACGATTGCGGCGGGGCGCCTCGACGCCATCCGTGCCACTGTCGATGTCGAGAGGTTGCCGCTGGTGGATGGGGAGCCACGTATCGGTGCCTGCCTGTCGCGCACCGGAAACTTCATCGCCATCGGCCTCAATTATGCCGAGCACGCTACGGAAACGGATGCCGCCATTCCGAAGGAACCCATCCTGTTCAACAAGGCGCCGACCTGCATCTCGGGCCCGTTCGACGATGTCGTCCTGCCGCCCGGCTCGACCAAGACCGACTGGGAGGTCGAGCTGGCGCTGGTGATCAGCAAGCCGGCCCTGATGGTGCGCGAGGATGAGGCTGACGCCTATATTGCCGGCTATTGCATCTGCAACGACATTTCCGAGCGTGAATTCCAGCTCGAGCGCGAAGGCCAGTGGGTCAAGGGCAAGTGCTTCCCGACCTTCGGCCCGCTGGGCCCCTGGCTCGTCACTCCCGACGAGATCGCCGATCCGCAGCATCTTTCGCTCTGGATGGACGTCAACGGCGAGCGGATCCAGAACGCAAACACCCACACGATGATCTTTTCGGTTCGCCGGCTCGTCGCGGAGGTGTCCCGCTACATGGCGCTTGAGCCGGGCGACATCATCACGACGGGAACCCCGCCGGGCGTCGGCCTCGGCTTCAAGCCGCCGCGCTATCTCAAGGCCGGCGACACGATGCGCCTGAGCGTCGAGGGTCTCGGCGAGCAACGGCAGAAGGTCGTCGCCTGGCCCGGCGGTCTGGCCTGATCCGCCGCCTGATCGCGCCCGATCCCGTCTCCCGTGGACGGGAAAGGTCTCGGCCGTTCGAGGCGAGCGCAGCCGCCTGCGCGCGAGCCCTGCACCCGTGTTCGCTCGCCGTGCTCGCGGCGGGCGGCTGGCGCAGCGGTCATCACTGGGCCATCTTTCCGTGACTGGCTGCACAGGGTCGCCGTGCGCGGCCCAGCCAGGCGGGCGATGGATACCGGGACAACATGACACGCGACAGGCGCAAGACCCACGGCCCGACCGCCACGCGCGTCCGGACGCATGATCCGGCCATCGTTGCTGCGGAGCGTCCCGTCGCGGCCTCCTCGCCGCCGGGCTTTCCGCCTGATTCCGGCACCGGCGCGCATGACATGTTCGACCGGGCGCTGCGCGCAGGTCTGGCGAGGCTGACTGGCGGCATCTCGCCGTTCTCGATCGCATCGGCCCTGTTCGACTTCGGCAGCCACCTGATGCTTTCGCCCGGCCGGTTCGTGGAGACGGGGGAGGTTATCGCACGCGGGCAGCTGGCTCTCGCAGCGCAGGCTCTGTCCATGCCCGGCCTGGCAGGCAGCGCACAGTCGGCAAGCGACGGCGGCGGGAATACCGATCGGACCGGCCCAGCACGCCGGAACGGTCATGTCGCCGGCCTGGACCAGCCCGAATGGGATGTCTGGCCCTACCGGCTCATGCGCGACCAGTTCCATCTTCTCGAGCAGGCGGCCATGACGGCGACGGCGCCCTTGCGCGGCGTCACGCCGGAGGCGCAGCGCCGCGTGCGCTTCATGGCGAAGCTCTGGCTCGATCTCGTCTCGCCCGCCAACAATCCGCTGCTCAATCCGGTGGTGGCGCAGCGCACCCGCGAGGAAGCTGGCGCCAATCTCGTGCGCGGTGCAGCCCATCTGGCCCACGACATCCGGCATATGCTGGGGGCCGTGCCGCATCTTGATGGCGGCGGGCGGATCGGCGTCGACCTTGCCGCCACTGCGGGCGTCGTCGTCCATCGCAACGACCTGATGGAGCTGATCCAGTACACGCCGTGCACGGACAAGGTGCATCCCGAGCCGATCCTGATCGTGCCGGCCTGGATCATGAAATACTACGTTCTCGATCTCGCCGCGCAGAATTCGCTGATCCGCTTCCTCGTCGAACAGGGCTTCACCGTCTTCACAATCTCCTGGAAGAACCCGACGGCGGAGGACCGGGATACTCCGTTCGACGCCTATCGCACGCGCGGCGTTCTGGAGGCGCTGCGTGCTGTCGAGGCCATCGTGCCAGGACGGCGCATCCATGGTTGCGGCTACTGCCTTGGCGGGACGCTGCTCGCGATCGCTGCGGCGGTCATGGCTCGGGAGGGCGACGAGCGATTGGCCAGCCTGACGCTTCTTGCGGCCCAGACGGATTTCAGCGAAGCCGGCGAACTCATGCTCTTTGTCGACGAGAGCCAGATCGCCATGCTCGACGACCTGATGTGGGCACAGGGTTTTCTCGACACCACCCAGATGTCGGCGGCCTTCCGCTACTTGCGGTCGAGCGATCTGATCTTCGCGCAGGCGCTGCGCAATTACGTGCTGGGCGAGCGCGATCCCGAGACGGATCTCGGCATCTGGAATGCCGACCAGACCCGCATGCCCCACCGGATGCATGCGGAGTATCTGCGCGCACTCTTCCTCGAGAACCGGCTGACGGCGGGGCGTTTCGCGGTCGAGGGCAAGCTGGCGGCCCTGGGCGATATCCGGGTGCCCATCTTCGCGGTGGGGACGGAGACGGACCACATTGCCCCCTGGCGCTCGGTCTACAAGGTCATTCTCTTCACCGATACCGACGTGACCTTCCTGCTCACCAATGGCGGGCATAATGGCGGCATCGTCTCGCCACCGGGCAAGCCCGGCCGCGCTTTCCGCATCTCGACGCGGCATGCGCAGGATCCCTATCGCAGCCCGGACCAGTGGTTCGCCGCGACCCCCCAGCAGGCGGGCTCGTGGTGGACGCCCTGGTCGCAATGGCTGCACGCGCGTCAGCCGGGACATCTGGCCGGGCCTCCTGCGGCGGGCTCACCGGAAGCCGGCTATCCTTCGCTGGGACCGGCGCCGGGCACATATGTTTTCGGGCGCTGACGTTCAGCGAGCGGAGGGCAGCGCGCGGATCTGGCGTGCAAGCTCGTCCATGGCATCGACGAGGAGCGGACCCCCGCAGACCGTCAGCGCATCGGAGACCACGATGCGCCGATGTGGAGGAAACAGACCGGCGATTGCCGGATGCAGCAGGAACGCGCTGCCCTGATCGGGCGCCGTTTCCTGGGCCTGCGTCACCAGGATGGCATCGGGCTTCAGGGCGACGATCCCCTCCAGATCCACGAAACCGCCCGCCGGAAGCCCGGCCTCGGCTGCCGCATTGGTCAGTCCTGCCACATGCAGGATGTCTCCCAGCAGGCTCTCGCGCCCCTCGACCCAGCCGCGTCTTGACAATGGCAACACGCGCAGCGGACGGGCGGCTGCGGCTACCCTCAGACGGTCGGTCGCGGCATCGATACGGGAAATCAGCCTCGCACCCGCTTCCGGCTGCTGCACGGCCTGCGCAACGGCCCGGATCTGGTCGCGCAATTGCGCGAGGCTCGTGGCTACGGGAAATTCCGCGACCGGGATGCCTTGCGCCTTCAGGAAGGTCCGGGTTTCGCGCCGCGTGAAGGTTCCCGCCAGAACAAGGTCCGGCTTGAGCAGAAGCACGTCTTCCGCCGTGCCGGACAGGAGCGGCCAGCGATGACCGGCT
>JBIPLL010000359.1:0-3683 GCA_044368425.1 Beijerinckiaceae bacterium | reverse complement strand
AGGCCGCCAAGACCGGAATCGAAGACGAGGATCGTCGGCGCCCGGCTGACCTGCGCCGGTGCGTGCACGGCACCTGCGAGCAGGTCGGCACGCGGGCTGCGACTCTGCGTTGGATCGGCGATGTTGGGCATGTGCGGAGGCATCGGGCTCGTCCGTTCCGGTCGCGCACCCGCCGGGCGGCGCGACCTCATCTCATCAGACAAGCCCGTCACGGTTAACAAACCTTCAACGGAATCGTTCAATTGCGGCGCGTCGCCTTCCGTCATGCGCTCAACCCGACTTCCCGCGCAGGGCGAGCCGGGCCGCGCGGCGCCCCTCCAGCGTCGCCCCGCCCACCGTCATGGCGCCCCCGCCAGCGGTCGCCTCGCCCGCGAGAAACACGCGCCCGCCGATGGGCGTGGCCAAAGCCGCCCGCGCGGCAACGTGGCCGGGTCTGGCGATGGACTAGGAACCACGCGTGAACGCATCGCTCCACCAGCCCGCGAGCCGGGCGTCAATCACCGCCCGCGCAGCCTGCCCGCCGAGGGTCGCCGCAAGCCGCTCGCGCAGGAAAGCGAGCGCCCCCGCCTGGCCGAGATCGGAGAAAGCACGCCCCCCGTCCCCGCCCAGCATGACGAGACCAAGCCCGTCCTGCCCGCGATGGCGCCATTCGATGCTGAGCGTCGTCCGCTCGTCGATGATGTCGAGAACGTCGGGTGCGTCAGGCGCGACAGCCGGGTCGTGGCTGAAGGCGAGCTTGGTCAGCGCCCCCATGCCCAGACCATGCAGCGCATCCTCGATGACCGGGGGCAGCGCGGGCGTGAAGCGGATCGCTCCCGCCTGCAGCACGCCGACCGACACCGTGACGATGGCTGCCCCGGCACTGATCTCCCCGCGCGGCGTCGAGACGCGCACCCGCCCGCCACTCCAGTCGACGGCATTTGCCGGGGTGCCGAGCGCAACGGGCAGCCCCGCCGCGGTAGCCGCCACGAGATCGCCATAGCCGCCCGGAATCTCGTCGTCGTCGCCCGCCCAGAGCTGGTCGTAATCGGCAATGGAAACGCGCTGCGGATCTTCGCCCAGCGAAAACCGCGTCAGGCCCTCCGCCGCCTGCCGGACCGCCGGATCAGCGTCGCGCACCGCATCGGCGAAGGATGCATCGCCCCTGCGCAGGGCCGCCTGCATCAGGACGGACACCTGCCCGAAACCGCCACGGCGACGGACGCGCTCGGCGTCGTCGAGCCGGCGCCCCTGCATGAAGACGGCAGGCGGGCCGCCCCAGCCGCTGTCGTCGCCCGTGGCAAAGCCATGCCGCCGCGCCAGCTCCCGCCACGGGTTGCGCTCGGCCCAGTGGATATACTGGGCGCCGGCGTCGAAGAAGCCCGTCTTGCCACCGGCCAGCGAGAGCGAGCGGTCGCTATGGACGCGCCCGCCGACCCGGTTCGCCGCCTCGATCACGAGCACGCTGCGCCCGAGGTCAAGCGCCTCGCGGGCCGCCGCAAGCCCGGCTGCCCCTGCCCCGATGACGACGAGATCGACCTCGCCGCGCGGCAATGCCTGCGAGAGCGCAGGCGAGCGCCCGAACACGCCGAGCGCAGTCGCCGCCAGCCCGCCCGTGAGCAGGCGCCGGCGTGTCAGGGAGAACAAGTCAGGGATTCGGACCATCAGCCTTTATAACCTTGAGCGCGCGACAGTTCAGCCTGCGCCAGGTCACGCTCGCGTGACGGAACGCTCAGCGGCGCGGAGCCTGAAGCGTGCGCTGGGCCTCGGCAGGCACCGCCGCCCCCGACGGATCGCGCGGCACTTCAGCCGAAAGCCGCTTCAGAGGCCAGCCATTGCTCCAACGCCCCATATCCGTGAAGGCCGGATCGTCGCGCAGGCTGACCGTATCACGGCCCGCAAAGGCGGCATCGCGCGCCATGTCGAAGGTCTTCCACAGCGCCAGCCAGTCGATCGTATCGGTATTGCTGGCCTGCAGCGACGCGATCAGCGTCATCTGCTCGCCCGACAGGCGCGCATCGGGGGAGCTGGCCTGCGGCCGCGTCCCGCGCGGAAGCGGCGGTTCGGGCGGTAATTTCAGCCCGGACGCGTCATAGGCGTCGTTGGCCGAGCCGGCCGCAACCAGCGTGGCGGAGAGCGGCGGATAGCCGTGATCGTCCGACTGCATGCGCATGAACAGCTTGCGCGTGACCGGAACATCCACCGATTCCCGCAGGATACGGCGGGCCGCACGGTCGCTGGGAATATGATCACGGTCGCCGATCAGCGTGACGATCATCGTTTCAGCCGGGATCGTCGCGACATCGGTCAGCGGGATACCGCGCGACTTCGGATCGCTCGCAAGCCCGCCCGGCGTCACGACGAAGACGAGGCGCGGCACGGGCAGGCCGCGCGCGACGGAAAGCCCCGCCACATTGGCCGCGACGCCTGCGCCCGCGAGATGACCGAGAAAGGCAACGCGTTCGCGGTCGGGCATGGCCTGCGGGTCGGTCGCAAGCTGAGAGAGAGCCTCTCCCAGCGCGACAACCGCCCGCTCGGACGCATCGACCCCGCGCGTGCGGTTCAGTTCCTGATAGCGCGGCACGAGCACGACAAGCCCCTTGCGGGCGAGGTGCTCGATCCAGTTGCCATAGACACGCGGATTGATGGCGCCCCAGGCATGGAACAGGACCACGACCGGCCGGGGCTGCGTGGCAGGGGTCGCGAGATGATAGGCATAGGTGACGGCCCCGGCCTTGCCGACGACGCGCTTGGCGACAGTCGCACCGAGATAATCCTGCCCGCCCGGCCCCGACGCGGGCTGCGTCGGAGATGTGGCGGCCAATGCGGCGCCAGTCAGCACAAAGCAGGCAAGCAGGGCAACCATGAGCCCCCGTGCCAAACGCCCCGATGCCACGAGACGAAGCCGCGACGTCAGGCGTTCAGGCATGGCGATCGGGATCGTCATCGCGCTCTCCGGTGGGATCGGTGGACGGGGAAGCCGGCAGGGGCATCAGCCCGCGGCGGGCTGCATCGGTGAGGCGCGAGGGACGCGGCAGGTTGCGCCCACCGCGCCGCCCCTTCACGAGCGCCGAGATCGCGCCGCGCAAGGTGCGTACTTCCTGTTCGGTCATGGCGAGCCGGTGCAATATGTCGCGCAGGTTGCGCGCCATGACCGGCCGCTTGTCCGGCGGAAAGAAGGCCACCGCCTCCAGCTCCTCTTCGAGGAAGTCGAAGAAGGAGACCACGCTCTCGCGCGTGGCGGGCGGGCTGATCTGCCGCCCCTCGAAGGGCAGCTGCGTCTGCGGCCGGCTGCGGAACCAGTCATATCCGACGAGCAGCACCGCCTGCGCCAGATTGAGCGAGGCGAAGCCCGGATTGACCGGGAAGGTAATGATGGCATCCGCGAGCGAGACCTCGTCATTGCTGAGCCCGGTCCGCTCCCGCCCGAACAGGATGCCGATCCGCTCGCCCGCCATCAGGCGCGGGTGCAGCGACGGCATCAGCTCGGCAGGCGCGAAGACCTGCTTCATCTGCCCGCGCTCGCGCGCCGTCGTCGCATAGACGACGTTGAGGTCGGCAATAGCCGCCTCCACGCTGTCAAACAGCTCCGCCTCCTCGAGGATGAAGCTGGCGCCCGAGGCGGCCTGCGTGGCACCCTTCTTGAGGCCGCCGCCGGTCGGCCATCCGTCGCGCGGTTTGACGAGACGCAGCCGCGACAGGCC
>JBIPLL010000683.1:0-3687 GCA_044368425.1 Beijerinckiaceae bacterium | reverse complement strand
GGTCCAGCAGCAAGGTGCCACTGAGTGCTGACGCAGGGGTGCCGGTTAGCTCGCGGATGTTGAGCTTGGCCTGGGGCACAGAGGAGCCGATGCCAATGTTTCCCTTGCCATCCAGGACAAGATCCTGATGCTCCCATGGTTCACGAATGAAATACATGCGGCCCTCATTTACATGAATAGCCCAGTCGCCATGCTCAGTGTCGATGAAATCAATTTGCGGGGCGTTGCCTTTCAGCGCCAATAAACCCCCATGCGCAATGCCACTTTCTGGATCCCTGTATTGGTTAAAAACCCCTTGAATGGTGAGCTTGTTTCCGGGGTTCGCCGTACCAATCCCCACATTCCCCGTCGCCCCATCCACAAACAACGCCAACTTGCCATCCGCTGCCGCCAAACCAAAGCCGGGCTTGTCTCCGGCTCCTAACTGCACCTGCCACACCGAGCCCTCCGCGGCGGGATCGGCAAAGAAGCGCAGCACCGGCTGATCCGGTTTCTGGCGCACCAGGCCGAGCGGTTGATCCGGCAGCTTCAGCACACCGTCGTCGGCTTGGTTGAGGCTGGCGGCGATCAGATCGGCGAAATCCGCCTCCGTGGGGATCGCGTTGCGCACGAAGCGGGAGCGCAGCTCCTGGCGGCTTTTGGAGTTGGGCTTGGGCATGGTGGAAACCGGAATGGGGGGGAAACGAAGGGTGGGGCGGGAAGGGGTCAGGCCACCTGGAAATCCAGGCTGATCCGCAGGTTGCCGATCCCGATCAGGGAAGGCAAGGTGGCGCCGGCGGAGACGAACTCGATCTCCTGGCTGGCGGCGGCAATCAATACGACGTCGGCAGCCGGCGCCTGCAGGATCGCGTCGCTGCTGCGCAGGGGCTTGCCGCCGGGGTCCAACAGGAACAGCCGCAGCCGCTCCAGGTAGGCCACAAACGGCAACGCCTCCACGGCCGCCACCAGGTCGCTGGCCCGCACCGCACCGCCCAGCCGCACGGCGGCGTCGAAACACCAGGGCGACAACGTGCGGATCAGCTCCTGGCGCAGTTGCCGCTCCGCATAGGCCGGATCCACCCCCTGCCTCAGGCACACCCACAGCCGCACCGTCACCGGCAGGTAGACGGCGTTGCGCACCACCGGCGCCAGCTCCGCCGGGCAGCGCTGGCGCAGGTGCCGTTCCATCGCCGCCAGCTGATCGATCGGCGCGCCGGGGGCAAACAGATTGCGGGGCACCTGCTCCCGCAGGTTGGGGATCACCAGCACCTCGACGCCCCGCTCTTGATGCGCCGGCAGGCACACCACCGTGTGCAACTGGCTGGCGAACGCTTCCCAGAGCAGCCGCTCGTAGTCCCAGCCGGCCAGGGCGCGGCCCTTATGGCGCAGCTGCTCCGCCGCCCGCCGCCGCAGCTGGGCTGCGGTTTCGGCGGCCCTCCCGACCCGGGAGCTGAAGGGCTGCTGGATCGCGGCAATCTCCGGTACCAGCTCCTGCAGATCGGTGATCGTGTGGGGCGGCAGCGGCTCCGCGCCGCCGGGCCGCACCGCTTCGGCCTCCACCGCCTGGCTCTGGATCGCCAGGATCGTGGCGTAGGCCTCCACCGGGGCCAGCAGGCTGGCCCGGATCCAGATCCGTTCCAGCGGCGGCGGGTTCTCGGCTGCGGCCTCCGGCAGGGCAAAGCGCAGGATGCCCGAATGGAGCAGCCCATCGGTGCCGTCCGCCTGCACCGGCAGCGGCTGCCAGCGCCAGCCCTGTTGCAGTTGCCAGCGGATCGCCTCAGCCGGCCGCTGGCCGCGGGCGCTGCCCTCCGCCAGCTGAAACGCCAGGGCAATCGGCTGACCGGGCCGGATGCCCTCCAACTCCAGCCATAGCTCGCCGGGGTGGGGATGGCTCGGCAGCAGCAGCGGTGCTTGCCAGGCCGCTTGGCCCCCCGGCGTCAGCGGCGGGAGCAGCTGCAGCGGTTCCTCCTCTCCAAACAGGTGCACGCGCAGGAGCTGGCCCCCCTCAACCCCGCTGGCGCCCAGCTCCTGGGAGCGGATGTAGCCCACCTCCAGGCCCGCCAGCAGGGGTGTGTAGGGCTCCGGCAGGGCGTAGTTCTCCGGCTTGATCGGAGTGGCCTTCAGCGTGGTGAGGGCAGCGTCGTAGCGCTCTTTCAGGCTGCCAGCCGTGCCTTGCAGAGCTTCGGCCATCGCCAGGGCCTGCAGACCGGCCCGTTCACTGATCGCCAGGGCCATCGCCTGGGCCTTGGCGGCCGCGAGCGCCGGATAGCGGCCATGGCCGAAATCCGTCGGCGTCAGCCGCCAGCGCCACACCCGCGCCTGCTGGCGCAGGTCTTCCTGCCGCAGCGCCTCGCCATTCGGGGCGCTGGCCAGGGGCCTCGACGTGCCCGGGGGGGTGAACGCACAGGTGATCTTCAGCCGGTCGGAATCGACGCCGGCGAGCTGGAACAAGGGCAGCGCCGTTTTCTCGACAAGGGTGGAGTCGTTTTTCTCCAACAGGCTCAGGTCGATCAGAAAGCTTTGCGCCGTCACCGCGGACGCCGCCAAGCCGGTGTAGTCCCTGTAGTGACTGGCCAGATCGTTTGGCAACTTCTGCCAGCTGCCGCGGAAGTTGATTTCCTCGAGGTCGCCATCCAGCAGCTCCGGATGGCTGAGGAACAGGCTGCTGCCGAGCACCGGCTGGCTACCGAAGGGCGTGAATGGTTCGGCCGGATCCACCGGGGTGCCGTCCTGCTGCAGCCCCAACCCCTTTAGCCCCTGCGCCTTCCCCTGAATCTCCCCCCCCACCTCCACCCGCAAGCGGGCCCGAGCCACCCGCAGGCCCTCGAAGCCGCCGCAGCTGCGCCACTGTCCCCCGCCCGATCCCAGCTCTCTCCAGGGGCGCAACCGCAGCCGCAGCCGGGGCAGCTCGCCTGGCGCCAAGGGCGCCAGGGGGGGATCGCTGGGCAACAGCGCCAGCGTCAAGGCCAGCTCCCACTGGGCGGGCTTGGCGTCGGCAGGGCTGTCCTTCAGGCTGGCGGCCTCGATCGGCAGCGTCCACCAGCCTGCCGCCGTGCTCACCTCCACCAGCAGGGCCTGGTTGAGGCCCCAGCCCGGCCGATCCGGCGCCTGGGGGGGCTCGCCGGCGATGGCGGCACTTGGCAGGGTCGTACCGGGCTTTGGGCGCAGGGAGGCGAGCAGGCTGTTGAGGCTGCCGCTTTCGGCGGTGAAGGCGAGACTGAGCTGGATCTGGCGGCTTCCCTCGGCCAGGGCCAGCAGCCGGCTCGCCACCGCGAACCCCACCCCCGCTGCGGGATCGGGCGGGTCCCCGCCGCCGACCTGAGCACTGGTGAAGCAGGGCGCCAGGGGAGTGCCCGCGGCCATAGCCTTGGCTTCAATCATCAGCTCCATGCCCTGGAGTTGGCGCCAGTTCACCTGCTGCAGCTCCGGGGGTTGCTCGCCGCGATGGGCCCGTTGCGCTCCCTCCAGCAGGGCATCCAGCTCCGGCCAGCTGAGGCGCCGCGGGGCTGTGCCGGGCGCCTCCAGCAGCTCGCCGAAGCGTTCCAAGGCCTCGCTGGCGGCTTGGGGCAACCAGGATTCCAACCGCTTGAGGCAGTCCCGCCAGGGCGGCGGCCCGCCTCCCGGCTGGAGCGGCTCTGGGGTCTGCGCCTCCTGCACTGACGGCGGCAGGGATTGCCACAGAGTTTGCTGAAAGGCGGCCACCCCCTG
>JBIPLL010000358.1:0-3698 GCA_044368425.1 Beijerinckiaceae bacterium | reverse complement strand
TGGGCTCCGGCAGCCCGAGCTGACCAGCCGAGACCGCCTCGATTCCGTGCGGCGCGAGCAGCTCGCGCATTTCCTTGAGCTTGCCGGGATTATGCGTGGCAATGACGAGCCGTGGCGCCGTCAGGCGGCGCACCACGCGCGGGGTTGTGGGAGCAGCGACCGGATCGCCCATGCCTACATCACCGCCATTTTCTGCAGCTCGACGAGGCGCCCGATTCCGTCGCGGGCGAGGCCGAGCAGTTTCGTCAGTTCGTCGGTGGAGAACGGTGCGCCTTCCGCAGTCGCCTGCACCTCGACAAGGCCACCCGAGCCTGTCATGACGAAATTGCCGTCGGTATGGGCGGCCGAATCCTCAAGATAGTCGAGATCGATCACCGGCACGCCGCCATGGATGCCGCAGGACACGGCTGCCACGTGGTCCTTCAGCGCCTCGCCCTGCACCATGGAGCGCGCCTTCATCCAGGCGAGCGCGTCATGCAGCGCCACCCAGGCGCCGGTAATGGCTGCGGTCCGGGTGCCGCCATCGGCCTGGATGACGTCGCAATCGACGACGATCTGGCGTTCGCCCATCGCCTTGAGGTCCACGACCGCGCGCAGCGACCGGCCGATCAGCCGCTGGATCTCCTGCGTGCGGCCCGACGGCTTGCCGGACGTGACCTCGCGGCGGGTGCGCTCCAGCGTCGCACGCGGCAGCATTGAATATTCGGCGGTCACCCAGCCGCGTCCCTGACCACGCAGCCACGGCGGCGCCTTTTCCTCGACCGTCGCGGCGCAAAGCACCTGCGTGTCCCCGAACTTCACGAGGCAGGAGCCCTCCGCATAGCGCACAACCCCGCGCTCGAGCGTCACGCGACGCATTTCATCGGGGGCTCGGCGGGAAGGGCGCATCGCAATCATCCTGTTCTGGGTCCGCGGTCCTGATCTCGCCTTTCGTTTAGGCGCACAGTCCCCTGCCCACAAGCCCCGCTGCTTGCGCCCCTGATCCCGGGATCGCAACCCCGTCTGCTGCGTTATCGACAACGCCAGCCCCTGCGCGGGCCTTTGCACAATCCCCGTCTTGTGGGAGGAGTGGTCGAAGGCCACATCAGGAAACAGGGCCAAAATCCAGGCCGAGGAGCCGAACCGAGAATGAGCGCGCCCTACAAGCCGCCTTTTTCCAGCGCCCGTCCGCCCTTGCCGCGCGTCGCGGTGCGCGATCTGGACGAGCGCTCGCGCGAAGTCTTCCGCCAGATCGTCGACAGCTACCTTGCGACCGGCGAACCCATGGGGTCGCGCAACCTGTCGCGCCTGCTGTCGCTCAACCTGTCGCCCGCCTCCATCCGCAACGTCATGGCGGATCTTGAGGCTGCCGGCCTGATCTACGCGCCCCATACCAGCGCCGGCCGGCTACCGACCGAGACGGGCCTGCGCTTCTTCGTCGATGCCGTGATGGAAATCGGCGACCTTTCGGAGGAGGAGCGCGGCCGGATTTCCTCCCAGGTCAAGGCGGCAGCCAGCACGCGCACGCTGGAAGGCACGCTCACGGAGGCCTCCACGCTTCTGTCGGGCCTGTCGCGCGGGGCAGGTGTCGTCGTCACCTCGAAGCGCGATCTGCGGCTGCGGCATATCGAATTCGTCCGCCTCGATCCGGCGCGCGCCCTGATGGTGCTCGTCGGGCAGGACGGCTCGGTGGAAAACCGCCTGATCGACCTGCCGCCCGGCCTGCCGGCAGGTGCCCTGATCGAGGCCGCCAATGTGCTGAATGCCCGCCTGACGGACCGCACGCTTGGCGAGATCCGGCGGGAGACCGAACACACCCGCACGATGATCCAGCAGGAGCTCGATTCGCTCACCGCCCGGCTCGTCGATCAGGGGCTAGCCATCGCGGTGGGTTCGGTCGAATCGCGCCACCTCATCGTGCGCGGTCAGGCCAATCTGCTGGAGGATCTGCGTGCCGCCGAGGATCTCGAGCGCATTCGCCTCCTTTTCGCCGATCTGGAGACGCAGAGCGGCGTGATCGACATTCTCTCCCGCGCCGAGACGGCCGATGGCGTGCGCATCTTTATCGGCTCGGAAAACCAGCTCTTCTCGCTGTCGGGATCGTCGACCCAGCAGATCGTGGGAGTGATCGGCGTCATCGGCCCCACGCGGCTGAATTACGCCCGCATCATCCCGATGGTCGACTATACCGCCCGCGTCGTGTCCCATCTTCTGGAGCGCTGAAGCGGTGCTTTCTGCAGGCGCCGGCGATATTTCGTCGCTGGCGATGCTGCTTGACGGGCGCGACCCTCGACGTCGGGCGGGTGCGCTGCTAGATGCGGCAGCATGACGACGCGCGACATCGACAATATTCGCAACTTCTCCATCGTGGCCCATATCGACCACGGCAAGTCGACCCTTGCCGACCGGCTGATCCAGGCGACCGGCACACTCTCGGACCGCGAGATGGTGGAGCAGGTGCTCGACAGCATGGATATCGAGCGCGAGCGCGGCATCACCATCAAGGCGCAGACCGTGCGCCTTCGCTACAAGGCGAAGGACGGCAAGACCTACATCCTCAACCTGATGGACACGCCCGGCCACGTCGACTTCGCCTATGAGGTCTCGCGGTCGCTGGCCGCCTGCGAGGGCTCGCTCCTCGTGGTCGATGCCTCGCAGGGCGTGGAGGCGCAGACGCTCGCCAATGTCTATCACGCGCTCGACGCCAATCACGAGATCGTCCCGGTCCTCAACAAGATCGACCTGCCTGCCGCCGAGCCCGAGCGCATCAAGGAACAGATCGAGGAAGTGATCGGCCTCGACGCCTCGAACGCCGTGCCGATCTCGGCCAAGACCGGCCTCAACATCGAGGGCGTGCTCGAGGCGATCGTCACCCGCCTGCCCCCGCCAAAAGGCGACGAGACGGCCCCGCTCAAGGCGCTGCTGGTCGACAGCTGGTACGATGCCTATCTCGGCGTCGTCGTGCTCGTGCGCGTCTTCGACGGCGTGCTGAAGAAGGGCATGGCGGTGACGATGATGGACGCAAATGCCAATTACGAGGTGGATCGCATCGGCGTTTTCACCCCGCGCATGAGCGACATGGCGCAGCTCGGGCCGGGCGAGGTCGGCTTCATCACGGCCCAGATCAAGCAGGTCGCCGACACGCGCGTCGGCGACACGATTACCGAGACGCGCCGTCGCACGCCGCAGGCACTTCCGGGCTTCAAGCCCGCCCAGCCCGTCGTGTTCTGCGGCCTCTTCCCGGTCGATGCGGCGCAATTCGAGGATTTGCGCGCCGCCATGGCGCGGCTGCGCCTCAACGATGCCAGCTTCTCCTTCGAGATGGAGACCAGTGCCGCGCTCGGCTTCGGCTTCCGCTGCGGCTTCCTCGGCCTGCTGCATCTTGAAATCATCCAGGAGCGGCTGGAGCGCGAGTTCAATCTCGACCTGATCTCGACGGCGCCCTCGGTCGTCTACAAGCTCAACCTGACCGACGGGACGCAGAAGGAACTGCACAATCCCGCCGACATGCCTGACGTGATGAAGATCGCCACGATCGAGGAGCCCTGGATCCGAGCCACGATCCTGACCCCGGACGAATATCTCGGCGGCATCCTCAAGCTCTGCCAGGACCGCCGCGGCGTGCAGGCCGATCTGAACTATGTCGGCAAGCGCGCCATGGTCGTCTATGACCTGCCGCTGAACGAGGTGGTGTTCGACTTCTACGACCGGCTGAAGTC
>JBIPLL010000733.1:0-3702 GCA_044368425.1 Beijerinckiaceae bacterium | reverse complement strand
CCTGGGCGCTAAACAATTCGCGATGGAAAAAGAGATTGGCCATGTTGAGCTATGAGCGTCGCAACCTTGAAAATTCAGCGTGTATTCGGGCTCTCTGCATCTCTGAATTGGACTCCATAAGAGCCCTCGGACTTAAAAATCCAGTCTGCGTCATTCCAAACGGAATCGAAATCCCGGGTCCGGAGTCAGTCGACACGGGTTCCATCCACTCGTCTAAAAAATTACTTCTTTACCTAGGACGCATCCATCCCAAAAAGGGGATCGCCATGCTGATTCAAGCACTCGCTGAGAATAGGAATGCTCATGCGATGAAAGATTGGTCAGTGGTGATAGCAGGTTGGGATCAGGGAGCACACGAGGCCGAATTGAAACAGCAGGCGACACGGCTAGGAATTGCCTGGAGTGACCTCCGGGACCTTCCACCGTCCGATCACACGTGGCAGTCTGCCCTCGTGAATCCACCCCCTTTGGTATTTACTGGACCCGCTTTCGGAACCAATAAGGAACGCATTTATCGTGCTTGTTCTGCTTTTATTTTGCCGTCTCTGAGTGAGGGCCTTCCGATGGTCATCCTCGAGGCGTGGTCTTATGGCAAACCCGTCGTCATGACTCAGATGTGCAATTTGCCGGAGGGATTCACGGCCGGAGCTGCAATTCAAATTGGCGCCGATGTTCAGAGCATTTCAGAGGGATTGCAAAAATTGGCGGGGTCATCCACTCAGGAACTTGAGACCATGGGCGCCAGAGGACTGGATCTTGTAAAGGCCAAATTTACTTGGCCGAGTATCGGTGAAGAAATGCGACGTGTGAATCAATGGCTGATCAGTGGAGGCGAGGCACCCGAATCCGTGAACTTATTCAAGAATTGACCGATTCGGTTTGCAAAACACCCTTCGTCGAAAGGCGTATGAAATATCGGAAACTGGTTTTGATATCAGGAACCTTTTCTCTTCTACCTCTACTCGGATGGGTTCTCTTCTCCCATTGGCCTCATCCTGAGCCAGATTTGTTGCCACCCCATGTCGACGTAATCATCGTCCTCGGCGGAGGTGCCACAGAAAGACCCCGCCAAGCTTGGAAAATCTTCAGCGAAGGACGGGCTGACCGAATCATCGTGACGGGAGATGGAGACATCATTGTCAATGATTTGACCAAACGAGGGCTGCCGAGGTCCTCGCTAGTTCATGAAAAAAAGGCAACGTCAACCCTTGAAAACGCAAAAGAGACCCTTGCCATATTGAATGATCTGAAGGTGAGAACTGCGATCATCGTGACCACTTGGAGCCATGCCCAACGCGCCAAGAGTATCTTCGAGAAAATGGCGCCCCTGGTTAAGTTTTATAGCTCTTTTGAGCCAATACCCGAAACTCTAACTGATTGGGAGATAGCATCGAAACGGAGAGAACGGATCGCAGCACTTTATTGCCTATTCTGTAAAGGAATTTGGTGTTTCTAAGACATGGAAAACAAACCCCTCGCCATCTCCGAAAACCGTTCGGCGGTTAAATACACGAAGGCAGAACAGGCTAAACGGGTTCTGTGGATTTTTGGGAATCTGTTGTTCCGGTGCAGCCCACGCCCCTGCTTTGGCTTCCGACGGTGGATCCTGCGACTATTCGGCGCATCCATCGGAAAACAAGTCCACGTCTATCCTACGACCCATATCTACTTTCCCTGGAATCTTCAAATGGGTGACTGGTCGTCCATTGGTGAGTGGGCTCTCATCTACAATCTAGGAGTGGTCACGATTGGGTCACGAACAACTATTTCACAGAGAGTTCATATTTGCGGAGGGACCCATGATTATCGCAGGTCCGATATGCTGTTGCTCAAATTGCCTGTTCATGTGGGCGACTCGTGCTGGCTATGCGCCGATGTCTTCGTCGGTCCCGGAGTTACCGTGGGAGATGGCGCAGTCGTGGGCGCAAGGAGTGTGGTGGTTAAAGATGTCCCACCCTGGGTCGTGATGGTAGGAAACCCGGCGAGAGTGGTCAAACAGCGCCCGCACAACACCGTTTCGACCACAGATGACACCAATGACTGACGCCCGAGAAATTCTCCCTGTCTCAGTTTGTATCCCCGTTCGCAACGAAGAAGCGAATTTGCCTGACTGTTTGGCAGCTCTCACTGACTTTGATGAAATTGTGGTGGTGGACTCGGGCAGCACCGACCGAACGCTCGAAATTGCAAAAACAGCTGGCGCTTCGATTGTGCAATTTCAATGGAACGGAATGTTTCCAAAAAAGCGCAACTGGGCTCTCGCCAATTATCGTTTTCGCCATCCGTGGATTCTTTTTTTGGATGCTGACGAAAGAATGACACCCGAGTTTGTAGCCGAGCTTAGATCTATACTGAAAAACACTTCCCACTCCGGTTTTTGGATCTCATACACCAATTGGTTCATGGGAAAACCGTTGCATCATGGGGATGTTTTCCGCAAGCTCGCCCTATTCCAAATTGGCAAAGGGGAGTACGAGAGAATCCCGGAAAATTCTTGGAGTGCGCTTGATATGGAGGTTCATGAACATCCCGTGATCGACGGTTCGATTGGGATTCTCCATTCACGATTGGAGCACCAAGACTACCGCGGATTGAAAAACTACCTTCAGCGACACAACGAATATTCCTCTTGGGAGGCGAATCGTTTTCTTTGGTTTGAATCAGCCAGTCAAAAAGATTGGGAACCGTTGACCGACCGACAGAGGTTCAAGTATCGCTTTCTGGATCGGCCTTGGTTTGCTTGGTTTTACTGGTTTGTCTCCGTGATTCTGAAGCGGGGTTTTTGCGACGGTTTGTCTGGACTCACTCTCGGAAAAATGAAGCGTCATTATTTTGAGGAAGTGCGACTTAAGATACTCGAATCGCGCAGGACACGATTGAGGGCCTAAAATGAAGACCCACACAACTCTTGTCGTGCCCTGCTTTTGTGAAAGCAAACGACTCCCCGCCTTTCTTCCTGCCCTCTGCAACCAGATGCAAGCTCTCAATGGCGTCGAGATCCTTGTGGTAGAAGACGGATCAGGAAGGGATGAGGCTGCACGGATCAAGAGCTTCGTTGACAGTTTGAGACAAAATTTTTCCTGCCTCCTTCCTCTTCTGCAATTACCCTCCAATCTCGGCAAAGGTGGAGCTGTTTACGCAGGTTGGAACCAAGTTACCGGAGCCGAGTGGCTCGGATTTGTTGATGCGGATGGTTCGTGTTCTGCATCGGAGGTCGCTCGGTTAATCGAAATGAGCCGGGCAAGTTTGAGCGCTTCAAACTTAAAAACTGCTATTTTTGCATCCAGAGTAAAGTTACTTGGACGACGGGTAGATCGTTTGTTTAAACGTCATCTGTTGGGGCGAGTTTATGCCACCCTCGTTTCGGAGTTGTTGGGTGTGGCAGTCTATGACTCGCAATGCGGCCTGAAACTTATACCAAAAGTGGCGTACGAGGCCGTTGCTGATCGATTGAGGATCAAGGGGTTTGCGTTTGATGTTGAACTTATGGTAGCCCTGCTCGATACAGGCTACTCAATCCACGAGATTCCCATTGATTGGTCTGAAGTTCCAGGCGGCAAGGTGAAACTCTTTCGTGATTCCTGGCGGATGGCCCGTGATGTGCTGAGAATCCGCTCGGGTCGATCAGCGTGGCGCCTTTGATTTTCGTATTTCTCCTCTTTTACCATGGCTTCGAAGCCCCTCAGGATTCTTCTGGTCAAC
>JBIPLL010000357.1:0-3703 GCA_044368425.1 Beijerinckiaceae bacterium | reverse complement strand
AGCAGGCGACGCAGGCCATCGCGGCCCACAAGGGGCCGGTTTACATGCGGCTCCTGCGCGGCAATGTCCCGCTGGTGCTCGACGAATACGGCTATCGCTTCACCTTCGGCAAGGCAGCGATGCTGCGAGACGGACCGGATGCTTTGCTGATCTCGTCCGGGCTCATGACGATGCGGGCGCTCGAGGCCGCGAAGGCACTCGAGGCTGACCGCATCAAGGTCGGCGTGCTGCACGTGCCGACGATCAAGCCGCTGGACACGCAGGCGATCCTCGATGCCAGCCGAAAGACGGGCCGACCCGTCATCACGCTCGAGAACCACACCATAGTGGGCGGGCTTGGCGAGGCGGTGGCGGGCGTCCTGATGCGCAACGACGTGCGCCCGCCGGCCTTCCGCCAGATCGCGCTGCCCGACGCCTTCCTCGATGCCGGCGCATTGCCCACCCTGCACGATCGCTACGGGATCTCGACCGGCGAGATCGTGAAGCAGGTCAAGGGCTGGCTCGGCTCCTGACGTCTTTTGCGGGCTTCGGGAATCCTCCCGGCGCCCGACCATTGCGAGGCCCGGCCAACGGGTCCGCCCAAGGAGGAAACCATGACCGTCACATTCAACCGCCGACACATTCTTGCCGGAGCCATTGCAGGCCCGGCCATTCTCTCGCTGCCGCGTGGCGCCAGCGCCCAGACCGTGATGACGCTCGGCCACAACGCCGCGCCGACCAATCCGCGCCATGTTGCAGCCCTCAAGTTCGCGGAACTGCTCAAGGCGAGCAGCGGCGGGCGTCTCGAGGTGCGCGTGTCGCCCTCCGAGCAGCTTGGCAACGAGCAGTCGCTGCTGACGAGCCTGCGCACGGGAGCCGTCGACATGACGGTGAACAGCCAGGGCTCGACCTCGTCGCTCGTGCCGGAGATCGCGGCGCTTGGCCTGCCCTTCCTGTTCAAGACGAGTGCCGATGCCTTCAAGCTGCTCGACGGGGCGTTCGGCGACGTGATGCTGCCGCGTTTCGCGCGCGTCAACATGGTCCCGCTTGGCTGGTGGGACAATGGCATCCGCCACATCACCAACAGCAAGCGCCCGATCAACGTGCCCGATGACCTGAAGGGCCTGAAGATCCGCACCCCGCCCGATCCGATGACGATCGACATCTTCCAGGCGCTGGGCGCCGCCACGCAGCAGATCAGCTTCGGCGAGCTTTATGTCGCGCTCCAGCAGGGCGTTGTCGACGGGCAGGAGAACCCGCTCGCCAATATTGCCAGCTCGAAGATCTTCGAGGTGAACCGGTTCATCAGCCTCACCGCCCACAAGTGGGAATGCACGCCTTTCCTGATCTCGCAGATCACATGGGCGCGGCTCTCGAATGCCGACAAGGATCTCGTCAAGGCGGCGGCGGCGGAGGCCGGCAAGCTCCAGCGCTCGCTGATGAACGAGGCGGACGTGAAGTTCCTTGGGGAGTTCAGGGCCAACAGCACGCTTGCCATCAACCAGGCCGATCAGGAGGCCTTCCGCAAGGCCTCGGCCAAGGTGGCGGATGACTGGCGCAAGAAGCCGTTCGGCGATTTCGTCGACCAGCTCATCAAGGCTGCCGCAGCCTGATCCGGCAATTCTGCCAGACCGGAACCGGGGGCGCCCGCGCGCTCCCGGTTTCCTCGCTTCAGACTGTCCACGACCTGCTGGATCCGAAGGAATGACAGCCCATGGTGCTGCCTGCCGCGCTGTTACGCGGCGTCGAGACAATCGACGCTCTCTTTGGCGCCCTCTGCCGGGGCGTCGTCGTCGTCACCATGCTGGCGCTGCTCTTCGTCATCGGAGCCAATGTCTTCGCCCGCTACTTTCTCGGGCATGGCACGATCAATGCCATGGGTGAGATACCGGAATTGCTGTTTCCCTGGCTGATTGCGGCCGGCATCGTGCTCGGTGTGCAGCGCGGAGCGCATATCGCGGTCGATCTCATCCTGATCGCCATGAGCACGCAGAGTCGCCGGCGCATGATGATCTTCATCAACCTCGTCGTCATCGCGGGCTACCTGCTCCTGATGGGGCCGGTGCTCCAGATCGCCGAGATCACATCGATCGAGGAAACGCCGCTGCTGAGGCTGCCGCGCAGCATCGGCTTCTATGCGCTCGCCTTCGGCATGACAGGTGTCATCCTGGCGAGCACGGCCATCATCCTTCGGCTTCTGGCCGGTCGCCCGGACGATGGCGTCCTGAACGCGGGTAAAGCGTCATGATCCTCGCCCTGATCGTCGTCTTCTTCTTCCTGCTTTTCCTCGCGGTGCCGGTCGGGCACGTGCTCGTCATCGCGTCGAGCGCCTCGATCCTGATGAGCGGCGGCCTGCCGCTGACCATCGTGGCGCAGCAGATGTTCCAGCAGACGCAATCCTTCCCGATGCTGGCGCTGCCCTTCTTCATCCTCGCGGGCAGCCTGATGATGAGCGGCAAACTCGGGCTGCGTCTCATCGAATTCGCGACGACGCTCGTTCAGGGCTTCAGGGGCGGTCATGCCTCCACGACGGTCGTGGGGTCGGCTGTGTTTGGCGGCGTGTCTGGCTCGGCCGTCTCGGATGCCACCGCCATCGGCTCCATGCTGATCCCGTGGCAGAAGCGCGTCGGCTATCCGGCGGCCTATTGCGCTGCCAACAATGCGTCGGCCTCGACCATCGCCATCCTGATCCCGCCCTCGATCCCGCTCATCCTCTATTCGCTCGTCTCGGACGTGTCGGTGAGCAAGCTGTTTCTGGCCGGCGTGCTGCCGGGCCTGATGCTGACGGCGGGCTTCATCATCGTCAACAATATCTCGGCCCGGATGCGCGGCTTTCCCTATTCGCCGCAGCCCTATGACTGGCCGCAGATCGCGCGCCTATTCCTGCAGGCAAGCCCGGCGCTTGCCATGCCGGTCTTCATCCTGCTCTTCCTGCGCTTCGGCATCGCAACGCCCACCGAGGTGTCCGTGCTTGCCGTGATCTACGCGCTGCTGGCCGGCATACTGATCTATCGCGACATGACCGTGAAGCGGTTCTACGACGCGCTGATCGAGGCGGGCATCGCGACCGGCGTCGTCATGCTCGTGATCATGGCCTCGGCCGCGATCGGCTGGATCATGATCATGGTGCAGGCGCCGCAGCTCTTTGCGCAATGGGCACTGGAGACGCTGCAATCGCCCTGGCTGATCATCCTGGCGATGAACATCATCATGCTGATTGCTGGCATGTTCATCGATCTGCCTGCGGCGATCCTGCTGCTCGGGCCGATCTTCGTCCCGCTTGCAATGAAGATCGGGCTTGATCTGACGCAGCTCGGCATCATCATGGTGCTCAACCTCGCCATCGGGCTCTACACGCCGCCGGTCGGTACGACCCTGTTCATCTCGTCCTCGATTGCGCGCGTGACCATCGTGCAGGCGGCGCGCGAGCTGGGGCCATTCCTGCTCGCCGCGCTGGTCATCCTGATGATGTTCAGCTACTGGCCGGCGCTGACAATCCATTGAAATCGGACTGTTATCCGGTTTCGTGCGCAGTGATGTTTCTGCACTCTTGCCGAAAGGGCAGCGAGGCGGCATAGGCCAATCATGGCTGGAACCGATCATCGCCAGCAGGAATTCGACGCGGCATCGCCCGTCATCATCCTGGTGGAGCCCCAACTTGCCGAGAATATCGGCATGGCCGCGCGTGCCATGGCGAATTTCGGCCTGTCGCGGCTGCGTCTCG
>JBIPLL010000356.1:0-3710 GCA_044368425.1 Beijerinckiaceae bacterium | reverse complement strand
CGCCTGACGGCGCCACGGCTCGTCATTGCCACGCATAATCCCGGCAAGCTCAAGGAAATGCGCGAGCTGCTCGCGCCGCACGGAATCGAGGCGGTCTCGGCTGGTCAGCTCGGGCTGCCGGAGCCCGACGAGACAGGCGTGATGTTCGCCGAGAATGCGGCCATCAAGGCACATGCGGCGGCGAGCGCGACAGGCTTGCCGGCTTTCGCCGACGATTCCGGCATCTGTGTCGAGGCGCTCGACGGCGCACCCGGCATCTTTTCAGCCCGCTGGGGTGGCCCCACCAAGGATTTCGGTGCCGCGATGGCGCGTGTCGAGAGCGAACTTGAGCGGCGCGGGGCGACCTCGCCTCTCCAGCGGCGGGCGCATTTCGTCTCGGCCCTTGTCGTCGCCTGGCCCGACGGTCACGACGAATTGTTCGAGGGGCGCGTGCATGGCGAACTTGTCTGGCCGCCGCGCGGCAGCGCAGGGTTCGGCTATGATCCGATGTTCCTGCCGGACGGCCATGGCCGGACATTCGGCGAGATGAGCGCGCAGGAGAAGCACGGAATCGAGAACGGGCAGGCGCTCTCGCATCGGGCGCGCGCATTCATCGCTCTGGAGCGGGCTCTGCTGGCGCGCGGGGACGGGCGATGACGCGGCTGGCGGGCGAACTGACCCCTGACGTTGCGGGCGGCTTCGGCATCTATGTGCATTGGCCCTTCTGCGCCTCGAAATGTCCCTATTGCGACTTCAACAGCCATGTGCGGCACAAGCCCGTGGACGAGGACCGGTTCCTCGCCGCGTTTCGCCGCGAGCTCGACCACATGGCACAGTTGCGGCCCGGCGGGCCGGTCGGCAGTATCTTCTTCGGCGGGGGGACGCCGTCCCTGATGGCGCCATCCACCGTGGGAGCGCTGATCGAGGCCATCGACGGGCACTGGGGCATCGGGCCCGGAGCCGAGATCACGCTCGAGGCGAATCCCACATCGGTCGAGGCCAGTCGATTTGCCGGCTATCGTTCGGCCGGTGTCAATCGTGTCTCCCTTGGCGTGCAGGCGATGAACGATGCGGATTTGCGCCGCCTCGGCCGGCTGCATTCCGTCGACGAGGCGCTGAAGGGCGTACGGATCGCGGCAGCGCATTTCGAGCGCTATTCCTTCGACCTGATCTATGCCCGCCCCGGCCAGACGCCGCAGGACTGGGCGCGCGAACTGCGCGAGGCGATCGGCCATGCGGTGGAGCATCTGTCGCTCTACCAGCTCACCATCGAGCCGGGGACGTGGTTCGAGAAGCTGCATGCCGCCGGCAAGCTCGTCATTCCCGACGACGATACCGCGCGGGCGCTCTTTGATGTGACGCAGGAGATCTGCGAGGCAGCGGGACTGCCTGCCTATGAAGTCTCCAACCATGCGCGGCCGGGGTCCGAGAGCCGGCACAATCTCGTCTATTGGCGCTATGGCGATTATGTCGGCGTGGGCGCGGGAGCCCATGGCCGGCTGACGACGCCGCAGGGACGACTTGCAACCGTGACGCAGGCCCATCCCGAAACATGGCTTGAGGCTGTCGAACGGGACGGGCATGGCCTCGTCTCGATCGATCCGGTGGGCCTGGAGGAGCAGGGCGACGAGTTCCTGCTCATGGGCCTGCGCTTGCGCGAGGGGATCGATCCCGCGCGCTTCCGGCTGATTGCCGGTCGCAGCCTCGACGAGGCGCGAATCGGCGATCTCGTTGCCAATGCGATGATCGAGCGCCTGCCCGAGGGCCGGCTGCGGGTGACGCGCGAGGGCCTGCCGGTCCTCGACGCCGTGGTCGCCGATCTCGCGGCCTGATCGATCAGGTTGCCGGCGCCAGCGCACGTGGCGCGGCGCTGACCGTGACGAAGGCACCGCTGCGCACTTCCATCACGGCAAGCGCACGGTCGTTGGTGCCGTCGGGCCGGAAGCGGAAGACGCCGTCCGTTCCGGCAAAGCCCGATCCATTGGTCAGCGTCGCCTCGGCGAAGCGCTGGCTGCCCTGCGTGCGGGTCAGCGCGGCGGCGAGGGAGACCGCGTCATAGGCGAGCGTCGCGATGCGGGTCGGGTCGCTGTTGAAGCGCGCGCGGTAGCGCGTTGCGAAGGCGTTGAAGCCGGTGGAATCGGGTGCGGCGAACCAGCCGCCGGCCAGTTGCGGAATGCGGAACACGCGCGGGTCGTTCCAGACGCCTGTTCCCAGCGGACGGACGCGCACGAGATTGATGCCGGCGGCCTGCAGGCCCTGTGCGACGGCGGGGAGACCCTCGGCCGCTTCAGGCAGCAGCAACGCGTCGGCCTGTGGCGCTGCGCCGCCTGCAACGCGCGCCAGACGCGCAATGGCCTCCGCCGCCTTGCCGGCCGCATAACGCTCGACCGCAACGACTCGGGCTCCGCGCTTGGCAACCGATTGCTGGAACTGCCCCTCGACCACGCGCCCATAGGCTGTCTCCGGGATCAGCGCGGCGAAGGATTTCTTGCCCTGCTGGCTTGCGAACTCGATGATGCGCTCGACCTCGGTTTCCGCCAGGAAGGACAGGAGATAGATGCCGCGCGCCGCGACGCTCGCATCGGTCGAGAAGGCGATGACGGGACGGCTGGCAGCCCGCGCGACCTGCCCTGCAGTCTGGACCGCGCCTGCAAAGAGCGGACCGATGATGAGCTCGGCGCCCTCGGCAATGACCTGCTGGGCCGCCGCCTGCGCGCCTGCCGCTGTGCCCTGGTCGTCACGCACGAGCAGCTGGATCTCGGCGCCCTGGAATTCCGACAAGGCGAGTTCGGCGGCGTTGCGCAAGGCGTTGCCTGCGACAGCGCCCTGGCCGGCAGCCGAGAGCGGCAGGATCAGGCCGACCTTGACCTGGCCGGCGCCCAGCGTATCGGCCGGCGCGGCCGGGCCGGTGGGCGCGGGTTCGGCGGAGGGTCCGGTATCGAAGCCCGGAAGCCCCGGCAGACCGCCTCCGGCGCAGCCCGCCAGAGCAAGCGTCATGAGTCCCGTTCCACCGAGAAGCATGGCACGGCGCGACGGACCGGGACGCAGCAGGGCGTCATCCTGTTCGGACACGGGCATTCTCCTTGTCAGGCCGTCCTTCTTTCGGGCCGGCAGTTTCCTTGCGGAAAAGTAAACCATCTTGTCCGGGTGACGATTGCCGGGCGGGGGCAAAAGTAAAGCCCTTTTGCGCCGCGCCATCTTCGCGCGGGCGCATCCCCATGCCAAAGTGTGGCAATGTCATCACGCCGAATCGACAATCGCACACGGCCACGGGACAATGAAGCGCCCAGGGTCGCCACATTCACAGCCTTTGGCCTGCAAGCGGAAGCTCAGCCGCTCGCACCTGGTCTGCACGTCGTCGCGACGCCGATCGGCAACCTGAAGGACATCACGTTGCGGGCGCTGGGGACGCTTGCCGCAGCCGATGTCATCCTTGCCGAGGATACGCGGGTCACGCGCCATCTTCTCGCCCATTACGGCATCACGACCCCGCTCGTGACCTATAACGAGCATTCGGCCGCCGTGATGCGGCCGCGCATTCTTGCCCGGCTCGAGCAGGGGCAGGCGCTGGCGCTTGTGTCGGATGCAGGCACCCCGCTGGTGTCGGATCCCGGCTACAAGCTCGTCGAGGGCGCGATCGAGGCCGGCGTCCCGGTCACGACCATTCCTGGGCCATCGGCCGTGACCTCGGCTCTCGTCGTCTCGGGCCTGCCCAGCGACCGGTTCTTCTT
>JBIPLL010000355.1:0-3725 GCA_044368425.1 Beijerinckiaceae bacterium | reverse complement strand
ATGAAAGGGAACATGACAGATCTTCAATAAGCTCGACAACCGGGCAGAGGGTGAAATCCCGCGCGCCGGGATCTCGCAGCGCAACCAGTTCAACGAAAATGGCCAGCGTATCGACGCTGACCTGTGCTTGTCTCCTCCCAGATCGGTTGATCCGCCGCTTCAGTGCATGGATCGAACCGGAGGCGCGGCCTTCTCAGCGCTCGTTGCCACCGCCTTGCGAACTCTGCCCGCCCTTGCGGCCAGCTTCGGACGCGCGATCAGGGTTTTGCGAGAAATTCCCACCGCCGTTCCGTGCCATGAGAGCCTGCATCGACCCGCGCCATCGCCAGGTCGCAGGCTGCTTGCCCCGTCCAACGCGACGATTCAGGATGGGTTCCGAGGCATTCGGCCGTGCAATCAGGGGAAATCCGGCGACGAAAGCATCCCGGTCGGGCGCGTCATATATCTCAAACCGACCGGTTAGGGCCCGGCGCCTACTGGCGGCGGCGCACCTGTTGCTCAAGATAAAACAGGGCCGCCTGCCGGTCATTATCGCTGGAGGCCGTGAATGCCTTGTCGTGGCTCTCGAGGATCCAGGCATCCTTGACCGGATCGGCGGCATCGCGCGCCACTTGCAGCCACATCAGTCCGCGTGCGACCTGCCGGGGCACGCCATTGCCATCGATCAACATCTGGCCGAGCATGGCCTGCGCCGACGGGAACCCCTTTTCGGCGGAGAGGTAAAGCCAGCGTGCCGCCTGCCGGGGATTGCGCTCGCTCCCGACGCCCTCAAGCAGCATCCGTCCGAGATGGAACTGCGCCGCCGCATCGCCGAAATAGGTCGCGGCATAGTTGAAGATTTCTCGTGCCCGATGCGGATTGGCGCGCACATAGGTGCCGGAAATGCCAACGAGAAAATAATGGCCGAGCGTCACGAAGGCATTTGCGACGAACCGCGCATTGGGCGAGCCCGGCGGCACATCGGCATGATCATCGGCGATCCGCGAAAAATACTCGAATGCCTTGAGATCGTCGTGATCGACGCCGTCGCCCTCGGCATACATGCGCCCGAGTTTCCAGTTGGCGCGCGGATGCCCCTTGGTCGCCGCATATTCGAGAGCACGGACGGCAGATGCCTTGTCACCGGACAGATAGGCACGCATGCCTAGCGCAAAGGCTTCCGTCTCCGACTTGAAGCTCGTGAAAGGCACGGCGGCAGGCCCGAGCGGCGCGACCGTCAGTGCGCCACTGCCGGGCACGGCGGGCGCCATCGAACCGCCGCCCGGACGCGCACCGACGGAAGGCAACGGAAGCGGGCCGGACGGGAGCGCGCCCGAAAGGCCGACCGGCATGTTCGATCCCGCCGGCGCGGCAGATGTCGCGCCCGACAGCGGCACGGCCGGAGCCGTGCTCGCCGAAACAGGCGCCCCCAGGGGAGCCACGACGATGGCCGGCGCGCGTCCCTCGGGAGCACGCACCTCCTCCGCCCTGGCTGCCGGCATCGCGCCAAGCGTCAGGACCAGTCCGCAGACAAGTCCCGTCGCGTGGCGTCTGCCGCCCCTGGTCTCAGATATCCGCATAGCACGCCTTTTCCGCAGCGCCGCCCGGATGGGTCACGGCACCGTCGCGGGCCGGTCCAACCGTCTGCATATATTTCCACAGGACGCCCGACGTGGCATCGCTGGCACGCGCCTCCCAGGTCTTGCGGCGCGCGGCGAGTTCGTCGTCGGACAGCTCGACCCCGAGCAGACCCGTCGTCGCGTCGATCACGATGATGTCGCCGTCCTGCAGCAGGCCGATGGGACCGCCGATCGCTGCCTCAGGTCCGACATGGCCGATGCAGAGCCCGCGCGTGGCCCCGGAGAACCGCCCGTCGGTGATGAGCGCCACCTTGTCGCCCATGCCCTGTCCGTAGAGCGCGGCAGTCGTCTGAAGCATCTCGCGCATGCCGGGGCCGCCCTTGGGCCCCTCATAGCGGATCACGAGCACCTCGCCGGGCTTGTAGGTGCGCTTCTTGACCGCCTCGAAACAGGCCTCCTCGCTGTCGAAGCAGCGGGCCGGACCCCGGAAGCTCTGGGCCTCCGTCGTCATTCCGGCAACCTTCACGATGGCGCCCTCGGGCGCGAGATTGCCGCGCAGGCCCACGACACCGCCCGTTGCCGTCATCGGCTTGTCGGCCGGGCGCACAACGTCCTGGTCGGCGTTCCATTTCACCTTGGCGAGGTTTTCCGCCATCGTGCGGCCCGTCACGGTCATGCAGTCGCCATGCAGGAATCCGTGGTCGAGCAGCGTCTTCATGAGCAGCGGAATGCCGCCAGCCTCGAACAGATCCTTGGCGACATAACGGCCGCCGGGCTTCAGGTCGGCGATATAGGGAGTGCGCTTGAAGATCTCGGCCACGTCGAACAGGTCGAACGCAATGCCGCATTCATGCGCGATGGCAGGCAGATGCAGCGCCGCATTGGTCGAGCCGCCCGAGGCAGCCACAACAGTCGCCGCATTTTCCAGAGCCTTGAGCGTGACGATGTCGCGCGGGCGGATGTTGCGCGCGATCAGCTCCATGACCATTTCGCCGGCCGTGTAGCAGAATGTGTCGCGGATCTCGTAGGGAGCCGGCGCCCCGCAGGAATAGGGCAGCGCCAGACCGATGGCCTCAGCCACTGTCGCCATGGTGTTGGCGGTGAACTGCGCGCCGCAAGAGCCGGCCGACGGACAGGCAACCTGCTCCAGCTCGGCAAGATCCTCGTCCGACATATTGCCGACCGAGTGCTTGCCCACGGCCTCGAACACGTCCTGCACGGTCACGGGCTTGCCCTTGAAGGTGCCCGGAAGGATGGAGCCGCCATAGATGAACACGGACGGCACGTTGAGCCGGACCATCGCCATCATCATGCCCGGCAGCGACTTGTCGCAGCCCGCGAGGCCCACGAGCGCGTCATAGCTGTGGCCGCGCATCGTCAGCTCAACCGAATCGGCGATGACCTCGCGCGACGGGAGCGACGACTTCATGCCCTGGTGGCCCATGGCGATGCCGTCGGTGACGGTGATGGTGCAGAACTCGCGCGGCGTGCCACCAGCCGAGGCGACACCCTTCTTGACGGCCTGCGCCTGACGCATCAGCGCGATATTGCAGGGAGCCGCCTCGTTCCAGCAGCTCGCGACACCGACGAAGGGCTGGTGGATCTGCTGGGAGGTCAGTCCCATCGCGTAATAATAGGAGCGATGCGGCGCCCGCGCCGGCCCCTCGGTCACATGCCGGCTCGGCAGCTTGCTCTTGTCGAACGTGCGCGCAGTCATCTCGTTTTTTCTCCCATCGGCAGTCGCGGAAGGGCCGTTGAGACCTTCCGGCGCCGATCATCTGCCACGCGCGACGCCATTGACGCAAACTCCGCCAACCGCGCCCATCACACCGCCCCCATGCAAAAAGGAGCCCGCAAAGCCGCGCGAAACCAATATCTTATGGGACGCAACCGGTGCGGTGGCTTTATGGCGGGATCGCGGCAATCGTGGCGGCGGGGCGACCGTTTGCTGCTTCCCAAAAGGGTGTGGCCCCCCCGCAACAGAACTTCGGGTCAAGCAAGCATGCGTTAACCCTGCCCGGTTACAGATCGTTAGCCCTGATCTCCCGGAGACCCGCCATGCCGTCCATCCCGTCCGGATCGACCGCCTTCACCATTGCCAAGATCGCAGTGGTCATCGCACTCGTCGCGGTCATCGGCGGCAACTGGATGGCCGGACAGGTCAAG
>JBIPLL010000354.1:0-3738 GCA_044368425.1 Beijerinckiaceae bacterium | reverse complement strand
GCCGCCGGGTCCGATCCTCGCCAGCCACGCTCCGCCCTTGCAGGGCTGCGATGAGGTCCTGCACGGTTTCCTTCGCGTCGCCGGGCAGGGCCTGCGTAACGCGCATGTTCCGGCCGATTTCGACCGGGTCGATGTCGATGTGCAGGATCGTCGTGCCACGCCGGGGAAGCGTCCAGTTGAACGAGCAGATCTGGCCGTTGCGGGAGCCGACGATCAGCGTCAGGTCAGCTTCTTCGAGGAGCGTATTGGCGATCATGCCGCGCCCGTAGCGTCCTCCGGTGGTCGTGCCGGCGACGCCTGCGCTGAGCGGATGATCGTCCGCAATCGCGCCCTTCCCATTCATGGTGGTGGCGACGGGCGCTCGCAGCATTTCCGCGAGTTCGACCACTTCATTCCAGGCCCGCGAGAGCATCACGCCGCCGCCGGCGAGAATGATCGGTCTGCGCGCCGCCGCGATGAGGTCGGCTGCCTTCCGGATCGCTTCCGCCGACGGCCGGGTGCGGCACGACGGATAGGACATATAAGCCGCATCGGCTGCAAGGTCGTCGTCCAAAAAGGCGACTTCTTGCGCCATCACGTCGGGCGGGCACAGGACCACGACAGGGCCGGGGCGGCCGGAGGTTGCGATGCGGAACGCGTGATGCACCATCTCGACGGCGCGGTCCGCCAGTTCGATGCGGGCGACCCATTTGGCGTAGGGCGCCATGCAGGTCGCATGGTCGATTTCGCTGGCTGCATGCCGGTCCCGGTTCTTCAGGGCGATGTCCTGCACGAACGCGATCACAGGGATCGACGATTTCTGCGCTTCGAGCAGGCCGGTGATCAGGTTGGTGGCACCCGGGCCGCAGGTCGCGAGGCAGATGCCCGGGCGCCCGGTTGCCTTGGCATAGCCATGCGCCATGATTGCCCCGTGCTTTTCGTCATGGATCGTCACGAGGCGGACACGAGACCTGTCCAGAGCGTGCGAGATGTGGACGGGGTCTTCCATGCCGAAGACGCAGCGGACACCGTAGTTCTGCAACACCCTTGCAATGAAAGATCCGGCTGTAGAAGCGGGCAAGGATGCCTCCATTTACGTTTCACATTGTGGAGCTCTGTGTTTTATATGAAATCATTAATTCCTCACACGTCAAGCGAGAGGGTTGGTTTGATGAAGTCGGTGCGCAACGCCATGAAGGCGCTTGAGCTGTTTATTGAGAAGAATCAGTCGGTTAGCGTTTCTCAGGTCAGCGAACATCTGGGCCTTCCGCGTAGTTCAGCATCACGTCTCATGTCCGCAATGCGGGAATCCGGGATGATCGAGCAGGAACAAAGGGGTGGCCATTACCGTCCTGGACTGCTCGCCTACCGCCTCGGGTCCGCCTATGCTGCACACCGCTCACCGCGCGAGACCGTGCGCTCCGCGATGCAGGAGCTCGCGACGCAGACGCGCCATTCGTGCTGGCTCTCCACCCTTTCGGGTACGGAGATTTCGATCCTCGAAGGCATTCACGGCGGCTATCCGATCCGGCTGGTCGTCGAGATCGGAAGTCAGCTGCCGGCCCACGCCACAGCCGGCGGAAAGGCCCTGCTGGCCCGCAAGGCAGACGCGGACGTGCGGGCACTGTTCGGAAAGGTAACGCTCGAAAGCTTCACCGACCGCACCGTGAAGTCCGTCGAGGATCTGATCGCCGAGCTCTCTCTGATCCGGCGGAACAAGTGGGCCGTCACGAACCAGGAGATGATCGAGGGGATCACGTCTTACGCGATCAGCATCCGGATCCCGGGGGAAGGGACAGATTTTGCGATCAGCGTGTCGTTTCCCGTCACCAATGTCTCCCGGTCCGACGCGCAAAAGCTGCAGGAGACCCTGCTTTCTGTTGGAAAGGGCATCGGGCAGAAGCTCGGCGATCCTTTTTGGTTATAATTGCAAAGCCATTGTTACGGAAGGTCGGTGAATCGCCTGCTGGCTGACGCCATGCTGGACAATGCGTCCATGAAGGAGCTCGCCTCAAGAAATGTATGGTCCGCCCCGTCGGTGCAAGGATCAGGTTCGTTCTGACGGTCCAGTCTGCATAAATGTATCCGGCCTCTCGCGAGTGAGCCGCTGTTGCGGCCAGGCCATGATGAGATCCGCGCGCGCCGTTCCCGAATAACTGGCTTCGGGCTGGAGGCCCGTTTTTTGCCCAGGGCTTACGGCGCGCCGATCAACTGTCTCGTCATCACTCTCCCGAACCTCGCAGTCGGTCGAGGACGGTCGTCAGGCCAGGGCCTGCGCCCGCCGCTCGTAGATCGTGCCCGGCTTGGTGATCACCACCCAGGCGATGCGAGCCATCTTGGCGGCAAGTGCCACGACGGCCTTTTTGTTGTGCATCCGCTTCTGCAACCCATCGAGCCAGCCGCCCAGGCGATCCCGGGTGCGGTCGAGATGGAGCAGGCATGATCTCGCCCCATGAACGAAGAGACGACGCAGATACGAGCTGCCCCGCTTGCTGATCCCCAGCATCGTCGTCTTCCCGCCGGTTGAGTACTCACGCGGTACAAGCCCGAGCCAGGCGGCCATGTGGCGCCCTTTGCGGAACTGCGTTCCCTTTCCGGCTGCCGCGAGAAGCCCTGTGGCCGCAAGAGGGCCGATGCCCGGGATTGTCATCAGGCGCCTCGCGGTGTCGTCCGTGGCAGCGACGTCCTCGATCTCGCGCGTCACCTCGGCGATCCGGGCTTCGAGCCCCCGTACGTCCTCGAACAGGCTTGTCAGAAGACGCCGCATCGCTGGCGTCAGGTCGTTCCCTTCGTCAGCAATCACGCCTGGAATGTCGGACTTGAACCGGCCAGCGCCCTGATGCATGGCGATTCCGTACTCGAGACAGAAAGCCCGCATCTGGCAGATCACGCGGGTCCGCTGCGCGACGAGACGATCACGGACCCGGTGGAGAGCCTGGAGGTCGACCTGCTCGGGCGTCCTCACCTCGACGAAGCGCATCGTCGGCCGCGACACCGCTTCGGCGATGGCCTCGGCGTCGATCTGATCGTTCTTGTTGCTCTTGATGTAGGGCTTCACGAACTTCGCCGGCACGATGCGAACCCTATGCCCGATCGCCTGAAGCTTGCGCGCCAGCCATTGCGAACCGGGGCACGCTTCCATTCCCACGACGGTGGGAGCTGCGCGCTCAAAGAACTGTAGCAGCGTCTCGCGCCGGAAGGTTGCTCGCTGGACTGGGTTGCCGGCGGCATCGAGACCGCAGACGTGGAAGAGGTTCTTGCCGAGATCGATGCCGAACACAGCGGCGTCGCGGGGCTTGTTGCGGATGGCCATGTGCTGCTCCCTTGTATCGGACTCTGCCTCATCAGGATGAGGCGGGGAGACGGGGCGGACCATCCCATTAGCTCTGACGCCCGCCGTTAAGCGGGAAGCTGTCGCTCATCTCACGACGACCTACGAGATGAGCGAGCGGCGGGCGTGTGTCCTTGCAGAACTGGATCGCTCCATGTTCCAGTATCAGAAGCATTCTGGTGGTGATAACCCCTTGCGAGCTCGCTTGCGGGCGCTATCACGTTAATCGGCACGGGCACATGGTTGGTGCGGTCGATCTCCTCGCCGTTATGCCGCGACGGTCGCGTTCTGCCACGCTTGCGCTGCCTCCGCCCTGAACAGGCGAAGTGTGCGGCGGGAAACGAGTTGGCGTTGCAGGTTGAACGTGTTGTGGACCGCGGGGGGGATGCTGAGAAATCGCTGGGCCGATCCGGGCGACTTGAAGCCCT
>JBIPLL010000729.1:0-3740 GCA_044368425.1 Beijerinckiaceae bacterium | reverse complement strand
CAATAATCGAGCATCGAAGTCGGCACAAATCAGTCATCCCTAGAACGTGTGAGACCAATGCCCCCCTGTGATCGCGCTGGCAAGATAAGCTCGACTGCTAGTGCCGAGTTTTCGGACTCAAAAGTGCACAATGTTGTGACTCAGAGCAGGGAATAAAATCCGGCGTAAAAGAACACCTCTGCATGGACAAAGGGTATGACTCCGCATCGGTTCGAGGCATGGTTCAAAACCTTTTTGACTATATCCCACACGTCCGTGCCCGAGGCGAGGAGAAAAAATCGCTTCGCAACAGTCGGCAGCGCGCACGGCAATGGGTTGTCGAACGCACACATAGTTGGATGAATCGTTTCCGTGCGATTCTAGTACGATGGAATAAGAAGGTTCGAAACAACATTGCTACCTTACACCTTGCATGTGCTTACATCACATTCAGGTGTTCAGGGGTTTTCGGATAGGCTATTAGTCTCTCGCACACTTTCTCAGTGAAGCGTCGATACTACGGATGGAGCCCGATCCCTTGCTACGTAGTTTTTCTGTATCGATGGCTCCATATTCGATTGCAATCATGGCATGTTTTTATCGCCAAACGCTCCCTTTTGTTGATCCATGTCCAGTCCTCGAGCGCAGAGCGAACTTCCACAGCAGCGCGGGCACTTTTGGCCACTGGAACTGAGGATTTCAGTTCACACACCTACAGAAGAAGCGCCCGCGGTTAGAGTGGTTTTTCGTACAAACTCGGGTAAGGAGATACTGGGGCAAAACAGGGGGACATACGACGGCGGAGCGTCGTGCCACTATGTACTCCGATCAACCTCACGCGAAGGCGCGAAGACGCGAAGGAGAGTAGTGGATCTTGCGAAAGATCCTGGCCACACTTCTTTTCGAGCCTAACGCGTTCGCAGGGACGCTGTGACTAAGCAATGGGAGCTGAGATTCCTGTTGGCTTTTCCGAAATGAACCCCAACGCCGGAGTGACAGGGCTCTAGACTACCAGAGAAAAAAACAGAAATTCTTCGCCCACATCATAGGCCGTTTAAGCCATCTAAAAATTAGCGGCAATCGGCACCTGGCTTGCTCCAACCATGTTGGACTCTTCGTCCTCGGAAACCGCTTTTATGATTGCACTCGATCGACTTTAAACCGGGATGATTCTCATGGAAAACCCCCTACAATCCAACGCAGATAGTATAGCAATTGAACTGATTCCTCGCGATTTCGTTCAGCGAAACAAAGAGAACCGCAAGGCAATGTCCCGAATGCTCGTGATCTTGGCGGTTTCGCTACTTGTAGGTGGGGTGGTGGCCTACGGATGGTTCTTCGCCGAAGACCGGAGATATTTGATTGATGGCGTTAAGGCGACAGGAATCATCACCTCCTATCAATCCCAAACAACCACCTCGAAGGGAAACACTCGAACCACCCATACCATCAGCTACAACTATTCAGCGAATGAAGGCACGCAATTAACAGGCTCGGATGCCGTCAAGTGCTGGAGGCACCTCCCTCCGACGGGATCCGCTTTGAATCCGAAACCGGAACAGCCGATCGAGATCGAATACCTCAGATCCAACCCGAAAACCTCGCGGATCAACATAAGCAATCGCTTCGATACTGAGTATGAACTAGCCATTAACGCCATAGTCGCCTCCATAGTCATTCTGGTGATCCGGTTCATCAACTCATTTCCCATCCGTTTAAGAATACAGAGTTATGGAGTTTTATTTACTCTGGGTGGTTTAGCCATTGTGGCTTCCTTTCTCTACCTTCTATTGAATGCTCCACGCGACTCACGAGCAGCGCAAGACATATCGGGTTTCTTGATTGTGCTATTCTTTTTTCTTTTCATGATTACGCCGTTTGCAATTGCATTCATTTGGTTTGGCTGGTCCTTGCTGAAACGGAGTCGGCGTTCCTTCGAGGATCCTCGCGAAATGCTCAACTTGGCATCGATGCCGCCCCTTGGAAATCGAATCACTATTTTCTGTCAGCGATGGCTTGGTCGAGACGATGTAATCATTCTCGATCACCAAAAACGAGAGGTGCACTTTTTTAATTGCCACTCCATCAGAGGCTTTGTCTCCAGATCGCTAGATCTGTATAGTTGTGCGATAGATTCCATTAAGATCGTCGAGCATGTGATGTCAACCAAAAATGGTAAGGTTCCCCAAGCACATCTCATATCCAAGGACGGAAGGACGACTTTGGGACTCAATAACCCTGGCGTGACTGAATTTCTCGCTTTACTTCGAGCCCCGTCAGAAAAACATGCGGCGTAAACCAACCAAGGATAGACGAGACACGTCGATCTTGAAACGATTAACCTGTAGACGGTTGGTGTGATTGGCACCGCGGCATCGATCAATAAATTGCATGCGAAGCCATGCTGTGTCACAATTCGATATTCGATGACTCTTGAGGGCCTTACCGGTGGATGAACTACCTATTGTCTTATTCGTATGGATTATATTGACGGCGATTTTAGTGCCGGTGTTTTTAAGCCAGAGACCAGGGAGTAAATCGAGGATGAAGGAGTTGGCAGGACTAGTCGAACCTTTGGGATTTGATGTTAGGAGCGATTTCGACAATGAGTCTGCAGCCCATTTCTATAGTCATCATCCGAAGGTTGGATTGAGATTTAATATCACCTCCGTTATCACCTCCGTTTGCGTTGCGGATTATGATTCCATCCGCATCGTCGTCATGGAGTATCGCGTTGGTGATGCGGGTTGCGAGCAGTATTTTCTCGGGATAAATTCCTCGATTTCGGCCCCGCCGTTCGAGATCAAATGTCGCGACACGGAATCCATATGGACCAAGGATCTGTTTGCTACAGATCCAGTCAGATTCGACGAGGATCCAGATTTTGACAAATATTTTGTCGTCCGAGGCGATCCCGAGCGGGTTCGTGTTTTTCTAAATCCCGATCGCCGCAAGGCGTTGTGCGAGACCTTTGATTTACCTGACAGAGTTTCAGTATGTGGCGATTCCGTATTAATTAAGTACACAAATCGGATTAAAGCTGCCACATTTGAAGGCAACGTCAGGCAATGCCTTGCTGTGACAAAACTCATGATGGGTGGCGCGGTGCAACGTGATGGGGATTTGCAAAAGCCGCACAATCTCTGATTTCACTTTTCAGAGTGTAAAGCTATTAGTTCGGAAATTTCGGGGGCTGTCGCTGCAAGACTTTCTCGGAAGACGCGCTCGAGAACTCGGCTGGCCTGTTAACGCTATGGTCAACATGATGCGACTGATTAACTGCAGAAACTTCGCCCTGCCGTTTCATCCAGCCTCACGCGAAGGCGCGAAGACGCGAAGGGAAAGCCTTGGATCCAAGTGGTGGGACGATTGTCGTAATCGTTTGTTAGCTCCTGGCGAGAGCAGTTGAGGACAACTGCTCTACATTGCGGACCCATCGTGGCACGACAGTCCCTGTCGTGAAGGGGTGTGCGATCGCGGGTTTTTGGCTGCCCAGTGGCGAGGATTCTACCCCGCGCACCTACAGCAGAAGCGCTAGCGCGCAGGGTGCTTTTGGGGGCGAAAGGGTGCGAAATGGTGCCATGAAAACAGCTTGTAGAGGTGCTAGCACTGCCTACGAAAAAACCCCAGATCCTTTGAAGAACCCGGGGTTTTCGTGGAAAAATCAAGAGTGAGAGCGGAGGGACTCGAACCCTCGACCCAAGGATTAAAAGTCCTTTGCTCTACCAACTGAGCTACGCTCTCTCATTCTTGTGGGTAAT
>JBIPLL010000726.1:0-3769 GCA_044368425.1 Beijerinckiaceae bacterium | reverse complement strand
ACAAGGAGCGCCTAACGGGCTGGATTTATCAGCAATTATCAATGGAATCATTAAGAATGCAGGCGACTTCTCAATCACTCAAGCTTTGCTTGACAGCGTCGCCGCGCAAACGGGTTGTGGGCCTACAGAACCAATCACTCTGCCGTTCGAGCTGGGAACGACTACCCTCGCGAATGTCCGAGGCATCTACGCCAATCTCTGGTCAGACTGGGTCAAAGCTACTCCGGGTGAGCAGGGGGAAATCCGTGCTGCGAAAGCAGCAGTGGCCGATAGTAATGGCAAATACCTCGGATGGTTCGCACAGATGCGGGCATTCGAGGCAGTCGTGGATGCGGTAATCATGGGGCACTCCCACACCCCCATCAAGGGCCTCGAGAACTCGTTGACTGTTTACGCTAATTCAGGCTTCGCGTGTCCGAGCGTCCCTGATATGGGCCAGCAGTTCATATCGTTCGTGCTGATTGATGCGACCGACCTCAGCACACAAGTATTACGAATAACGTCGCCAGATCGACAAGGCTACCTGATTGATGCATGTCCGGCAATAAAAACGACAGTTGTCATGAGCCCTTCTGAGGATTTTTCTTGCTACGTGATAATCGACAACTCGCTCGGGGAGGCCTTACGGTTCCAATCCTCGGAAATCGGCAATGGCTACTTCTCCGTGCTCCCACCAGACATTATCGCTCCCGGATCACGTGCAATGATCTGGCTTCAGGACTTTCCTGGTATATGCGGCTCAGATGCCTCGTTTACGTATGCCACTGACAGAAAGACCTTCATGTTTAAAGTGGGCTGCCCCACAGGGTTTTCCTCAAACTCTGCAACTTCAACTGGTGGAGTTTCCTTCAAGTCTAAGTATGGAAGACAAAAGAAGTGGGGTCCAAAAGGAGTGGTTGAAAAATGGTCACCATTGCATTCACTTTCTGACCCAATGCACCCATTCTTTGTCTGGTTTACTGTATAGTCGATTTAAGTTTTGAGATAGCTTCAGTTGTCGAAGGCTAGCTAGGTTGCAGTTCAATTTCGAAGCTTACCACATAGTTCCAATTTGAAAACCAGTTGTCTCCTCCATGAATTGGCCAGATATGCGACGTACATCCACTTGAGATGCCCCAAACCGGGAAGTCAGCCACCAACTTACCAAGCCTATCGTCGTTATCGGCATTCATTATTGAGCCAACTGCATCTATTGCCAACGGAAGAATCGCGCTTGCTGAAGCGCCATAAGGATTGCTTAGAACCAACAAGCCTTTGGAAACTATATCTCCAATTTTATCCACCATTTCGCCGTATTTAGACCAATCCTTTTGGGAGTCTTCATCCCATGCAAAGAGAACTACCTTAAGTATTCGGTCATCAGGAATAGTGCGATCAAAGATTGTCTTTCCCCCTTCGCCAAAGAATTTTCTTTGGCCATCGTTAATCGAGATTGGCTTAGTCAGAACAGGGCATACAGTTTCACCATCAGAAACAACGCCGCTAATGTAAAACTCATCAGCGCCCGCCACATCCTCGGTGTCATTGCATTTGATGCTCATCAGCTTGAGCAATACTCTCTTCATGATGGCCTAATACGAGAAGTAACTTTTAATATAGCAATGAGGAGGTAAAGCCTGAGCGCCTTTGTTGTGAAACGTAAATCTTGCGATACTGAAAAGCAGCAGAGATCCGTAACATGATGTAAACCACAGCGGCGCCCTAAGGCCTTGCAGAACTCCTGTAGAGTTAAGGCAGAAAGGCTGCATATCCTTTGGCTTGAACTGATGATGCTTTTAGTGATGCTGCATTAATCCCTAGGGTATTGGCTGCCATAAAATAGACCAATGGACTGGCACATATTACGACTGACTTAAGCCCTTACACAGACAGTCTTTACAACGCTCCGTTAGGAGACAGGAAGCCACGCTTTGGGACTTGATTAAATCAGATTTCTGTAGTTTAGCTCAAGTTGGGCGTTAGCAGCCTGCATGAGGTGGAGGCTGTATGACTATTGGATATAATACTCGGATACGTGGTCTACACTTGTTTAGATGCGGCCCTTCGAACACACCCCTCGAGTGGACAGGCCACCACAGATTCACTGCTGACGCCGCCATGGATTTCTTGCCTGCCACTCAGGGGACGCGTTCGAACAACTAGACGACCTTAATGAGAACCCGCAAATTAAACTTAATCAAACGATATCAAAGCATGAAGTATTGCTTGTTTTCTCTGGCCACATATCCTGAAACATTCTAACCTATGCATACCCTAGCGGCCCGATATGCTCGGGTTTCGAACAGCCTGCCTTCAATCCTTGGGGAGCCGCCAGCGATGCCGCCCATACGCAAAAACCCCTTTCAGAAACTAAACCTGCTCTCCCGGTTCGGCCTCACTTGCCTGGCTTGCCTGATCTGGTCTGCCTTGGTGCCCGCCGTGGCGCGGGAGGCCAACCGGCAGGCTGCTGGGCCGGTCAATGAATCTGGCGGCGGCGCGAGACGGCCAAACATCATTTTCATCATGGCCGATGACCTCGGCAATGCCGACCTCGGCTATCGGGGCAGCGACATCAAAACGCCGAACATTGACAAGCTGGCCCAGGAGGGCGTGCGACTGGAGTCCTTCCATGGCATGCCCGTCTGCACGCCCTCGCGCGCCGCCCTGATGACGGGCCGCTACCCGATGCGCTATGGCCTGCAGACCTTGGTGATCTTCCCCAATCACACCTACGGCCTGCCCACCGATGAACGCACCCTGCCCCAGGCCCTCAAGGAGGCGGGCTACCAGACCTCGATGGTGGGCAAATGGCACCTGGGCCATGCCGATAAGAAATACTGGCCGCAAAACCGGGGCTTTGATCACTTCTACGGCAACCTCGTTGGCGAAGTCGACTACTTCAGCAAAATGCGCGGCGGCATCGTCGACTGGCAGCGAGATGGCAAGTTCATGCAGGAGAGCACCTACTACCTGCCGCTGATCGGTGATAAGGCGGTGAAACAAATCAAGCGGCAGGATAAAACCAAACCATTCTTCCTCTACTTCGCCTCCCTGGCACCCCACGCCCCCTATCAGGCCCAAAAGGCCGATGAACAGCGCTACGCATCCAGCATCAAGGACCCAACCCGCCGCACCTATGCCGCCATGGTCACCTCGGTGGATGACCAGGTGGGTCGCATCGTGGCCGCCCTCGACAAGTGGATGTCATGCCCACCGCCCTGGCCCTGGCCGGCGCGGCGCCCAACCCCGCCAGCAAGCCCTTCGATGGCAGGAACCTCCTGCCGATGCTCACCGCAGGCAAGCTCTCGCCCCACGACGACCTCCTGATCAATGTTGAAGCCTTCCGCGGCGCCATCATCAAGGGCCAGTGGAAGCTGGTGAAGATCGCCCTGCTGCCCGGCAAGGTCGAACTGTTCGACCTCAAGGCCGACCCCGGCGAGCAGAACAACGTGGCCGAGCAGCACCCTGAAGTGGTGCGTGATCTCGAAGCCCGGCTGCAGGCCTATGCCAAGCAGCAGAAGATGAGCGAATGGCTCAAGGCCCAGCCCAACTACCTCGGCGCCCAGGGCAAGACGATCCTTGACCCCGACTTCGACATTGATGACGGCGGACTGCCGCAGCAGAAGCCGGTGTTCCCAAAGCCATGAACCAGATCACGGCCCCGCCACCACCCCTCAAACGCCGTAATACCCCCGATACCAGCGGGCAAACTGCTCGACGCCGGCCTCAATCGAGGTGGACGGCCTGAACCCCACCCAGGCCTCCAGGGCGCTGGTGTCGGCGGCGGTGG
>JBIPLL010000757.1:0-3770 GCA_044368425.1 Beijerinckiaceae bacterium | reverse complement strand
CATCGGAATCTCCTCGTTACATCTTGGCATCGCTCTTCTCATTCCGAACGTGACCTACTTTACCCTCGCCATGGTTTGTTGTTTTGTAGCCTTCCTTACGGAGAAGGACTTCGAAATGATTTCCCTTGTTCGTCTCAGTAACCTTCGCCGCTTTTTCAATTGGTCCAAGGGATCGGCAATCGGGTCCACCATCCCAATCAAGCAGAAGAAAAAAGTCCAATTCTTTTAGGTGTTTTTCGCGACAGCCAGACCGTCTCCAGTCAAACTTAACAGTTGATATGCATGCATCTGCCAAAATGGACCAACGCACGTTTCACTGGAGATCGAGCAGACAGCCGGATTGGAGTACTTCGCACCACGAAAGATTGATATGTCTTTTGGGATGCGATTTTATGCCAACGCAAATTGGTGCACCAAATCACATGCAACCGTTCCCTTCCCTTTGAATTGGCCTGAACAAACCATCAAGGTGACCAGCTCTGAGATTCCAGGAAACGTAGCCTGGGCTTTTCGTGACTTACCCGAAGGCAAAAAGCAATCCGCACAAGCTCGACAACTTATCATGGACATTGCGTCGCTGAACCCCAATGACGAATTGAGTTTGGTCTTGCATGTGGAAGTGGAAAAGTACTTCATCAAGGTACATCTTAGTTGGGCCGATAAAGTGATAGATGTAGCTTTGCATAACGGGGTTGTTTGCCCACGATGGCGTCTGATGTAGGTTGATATTGAAGTCTGGCGGAAGAAAGCGAATGGAGCTTCGATGGAATGTCCATAGGTGATTGACGATCAAGCATTCATCGCAGCCGAGATCGTGCTTGCCACCGGTTGGCAATAGATTGCTGATGATTTCTGCGAACATCAAACCGAAGGCATCGGTTCCGTATAGATATAAGCCTCCGTTTGGATGCGTCCAGGCAGGCGCTGCTATGACATCGCAGCGTCGGACCCATTCTTCGTGCGACATTTGATTCCAGCTGGCGCGATCTACGCGTCGTTGTGGGCTCTCCCGAGTCGCAAAGAACTCCCGGACCTCAGCGTCGGTCGCGTTCGGTGGACATGCCTGGTAGTCACGAAAGAGCTGCCACGCAGGGATCGCTTCCAGGCGAAGTTTTCGCTCCATAGTTGCGAAGTATGCGAGAGACGATGTCACAGGTTCAAATCCTGTCCACAGCCCAACAGGCTGTTGGTAGCTCAGCAAAACTGTCTGCACCATAACTTCGTCGCAAACTATACACGAATCGACTGCCGGTCTGGATTACATCGCTGTCGCAGGTTCGAATCCTGCCAACCAATGTCGCAAGACAACGGCTGTATCTCAGCGGGTAGAGCACGAAACCTGGCCAACCCATTCGTCGATTCGTTTTTAAAGAAATTCCGACTGCCGGTTGGAGTACATATGGATCGTGTTGTGCGATCGCCGAGCGCATAACTCGGAATCCGCTTCGTTGGAAGCGATGTCGAATCTGGCCATCAACTTCGTCGGCGTTTTTTTGCGAACCTTAATTATCTTTGCGAGTCCTTAGTCGCAACCAAACAATCAATCAATGAACAAGGGGAAGCAGATTAAGCATAGTGCTCATTCTGCTTTACGATTCTCGTTCGACTGCCAGTTGGGACGGAGGGAAGTTTAAAGTGGGAAGTTCGAAGTTTGAAATTCATTCTCGCGACTTTTTGATGATCGTTGTCAATATTGCGATGAGTTCGTTAGCTTCACTAGTGAGTGGATCCAAACGATCTTTTGGAACAACCTCTGAGACTGATAACAGTCGTAGCCAGTAATGGGACTCGCGTGCCTCCTTACATGCGATCGCGTACTTGTGGACGAAGTCCTTTCGGCTTTCTGCCGATCCTGCTTCCTCCACGTTGGCTCCAACTGACGTGCCCGATCGAAGCAGTTGCGTCGCCAGTGTCGTTGATACTCGACCGTTCTGCTCCAAGAAAACACAAAGACGCACAATTCGCTCAGCAAACGCGAACGTTCGTTCAGGTAAGTCGCTCTTCAAATCACACTCCAAAACTTCAAGCTTCAAACTTCCCAATTCAAACTTCCTTCCATCGTACTCTTTCAAGCTTCGAACTTCAAACTTCACAATTCCACCATGGCCAACAAGTCTCTTTTCGCAAGTCTCACAAGAGAATTGCCGCCAGCTAACGCATTCAACGAAGCGGGTGGCCGCGCGTACAAGCTTGAGCCGAAGCATGCGCTGGCTCAAGTTGCTGCTACGGGTACGTTCGGTAACGCGTTCTACAGCACGGCTGAGACGCAGCTCGACGAAGTACTGAAGTTGATCGACGAAGACGACGACAACCAGTACTTGGCGAAGCTGGCTCTGTACGCTTGTGAAAAGGCGTTCATGAAGGATATGCCGGCCGCATTGCTGGTCGCGTTGTCGGTTCGTGATACGGAACTGATGCACCGAGTGTTCGATCGCGTGGTCGACAATGGGCGCGTTCTGCGCACAGTGTTCCAGATGATTCGGTCGGGTCAGTTCAAGAACAAGGTTGGCAAGGGTCGCGTTGGATTGTCGAGCTCTGTGCAGCGAGCGTTCCAGCGCTGGTTAAACACCGCTTCGGTCGGAAAACTGTTGAGCGCGTCGATCGGTAACGATCCGAGCTTGCGGGACATCCTGCGTATGGCTCGACCGACGCCGAAGGATAACGCTCGCCGAGCGATGTTCGGTTGGTTGACTGATAAGTCGATCGAAAAGTGGGCACCGGCAACGGAAGCCGACTTGCCGGTCGAAGTTCAGTCGCTGATCGCGTACCGCAACTCGGAAAGCGAAGAAGGACAAGCCTTGATCGCTGGTGGACTCGACAACGTCCGATGGGACTTCTTGTCTGATGCTGCCAAGGGACCGACGGTTTGGGCTGCACTGGCTCGCAAGATGGGTCCGCAAGCACTGCGTATGAACTTGAACACTCTGCTGCGACACGATGTGTTCAGTGTAGATCAGTTGTCCTCAACTGATCCTGCCAACATGCAGGAACGATTGGGACAATCGTTCTACACTATGGTTGATTACGTTGCCGACCGGATCGCTGACGAGTCGGAGATTCGACGATCGAAGCAGTTCCCGTACCAGTACTTTGCTGCGTACTTGAACGCGGATGACAATGTTCCGCAGAAGATCAAGACTGCACTGCATAAGGCAGCCGAGATCGCCTGTGGAAACGTACCGGAGTTGCCGGGACCGGTCGTTATTGGTTTGGATACGTCTGGATCGATGAGCAGCGCGGTCACGGGTAACCGCGGACGAGGTGCAACTTCGAAGATGCGATGCATCGACGTAGCTGCACTGTTCGCCGCAGCAATCCTGCGACGCAACCCGGACAGCGTTGTGATTCCGTTCGATACGTCGGCTTACGATGCCAAGATCGATCCAAATGATTCGATCTTGAGTATTGCTGAGCGGCTGGCAAAGTATGGTGGTGGTGGAACAGATTGTTCGCTGCCGCTGGTAGCCGCCAACCAGAAGCATGCGAAGCGCAAGTTCGTCGGCATCGTTCTCGTTAGCGATAACGAGAGCTGGGTCGGAACAGGACGGCACGGTTCGACCGGTGTGATGACGGCTTGGGAAGCCTTCGTTGCCAACCAGCGAAAGCTGGTAGGTAAGGAAGCTAGCCCGAAGCTAGTTAACATCGATCTGCAACCGTACTAGACGGTTCAGGCTTGCGAGCGAGCTGACATCATGAACATCGGTGGCTTCAGTGACTCCGTGTTCAACGTGATCAGTGCGTTCCTAGCGGACAATAACCAGCGATTCGTC